>JBELBA010000115.1:0-7517 GCA_042095635.1 Chitinophagales bacterium | reverse complement strand
AGCTTATCATAGTCTCCATCTCCATCAGTATCACCTCTCATATTCGTTACATCTAACTTTCCTAATACTGACTTATTTTGCAATTCATCTGCATTTGGGAAAGCTGTAGTATCTAGGTTTAAATCCGCAACATCAAACTCTTCTATTATTGCATCATACTCTCTTGCATCTCCTTCGTTAGCAGTAGCATAGAACTGAGATCCATCTACTTCAAATGAAGTAATTGCATCTGGCATGTACATTCCCCAAACAGGATAGTTAGCTATAATGATAGAGTCATCTTTATTAGAAGCATCTAATCCATTACCTTCTAACATGTGATTCTTCTCACCAAAAGATTTGATATCAGAAATCACCATGTTCTCTATATCTACGATTGCCATTGCATTGTTTTCTTGTAAAGTAACAATTGCAGTGCTATTGTCTTTTGATACAGCGATATATTCTGGCTCAACATCTTGTGAAACTGTTGCACTTCTATCTAAAGCATAAGCTGTCCACATAGAAGCATCAGCACTAATGTCTGTTCCTTCAACAATAACGTCCTCTTCTTCTTCGAATTCAAACTCGTTTTCGAAAACGATGATATCATTAAATACATCTGCTACCTGATAAGATAAAACGAAATCTGCATCGTCATCAGAATTATCAGAATCAATAGTCATCCAAGAACCTGGCTTGATATACATATTAGAATCTTTAACTCCAAAGAAAGATATCGTACCAGATACTTCATTTGATACAGCAATCATAGGATGATGTGTAGGAGAATATTTAGCTGGGATAAATACGATATCCTCTGGTGCTAAATCCCCTTCTTCTTCAGGACTTTCTGCGTCAAAATCTCTATTATTTACATAAGTAACATATTCGAAATCAGATGGTGTATTCATTTGGTAAACCATTACTCCACCCATTCTTTCTAAACCAATGAATACTAAGATATGTCCATTAACCATTGCAGTAGTAATAGCTTCTGGCTCAGGACCTTTATTATCTGATCTATCATCAAAATCTTTCTCATCATTTGTAGAGTTAAAATACTCAGGAAACATTTCAGCAGTGATTTGCTCAAAGTCATCTCCACTGTCAAAAATAATGTTTCCAGATGCATCCCATACAGAGAATGATCTAGCACCATATGCAAATAACTCATCGTAATCACCATCTCCGTCAGTATCTCCATCAAAAACAGATGTTTTCAATTTCCCGATTACTGTCTTATGTTGTAAAGAATCAACATCCATATCAGACCAAACTGCAGAATCTAAAGGAAGATCTCCCATTACCATCTCTTCAATTAATCCATCGTACTCTCTTGCGTCTCCTTCATTTGCAGAAACATAATAAGTAGCACCTTCAAACTCGAAAGTTGAAATTGCATCTGGCATGAACATACAGTGAATTGGATGATTAGCAATATTGATAGAATCATCTTTGTTAGATGCATCTAATCCATTACCTTCTAAAGAGTGATCTTTAAATCCTAAAGGAATAATATCAACAATAGTAGCATTTTCAATATCTACAACTGCAAAAGCATTGTTTTCTTGTAAAGCAACAAAAGCTGTATCAGAAGAACCGTTAATTGCGATATACTCTGGCTCCATATCTTGTGATACAGTAGAAGATCTATCCAAGCTATAAGCAGTCCACATAGAAGCATCTGAAGTTACATCAGTACCTTCTGCAACAGTTACTGAATCTTCCCACTCAACGTCGAACTCAGTTGTGAATACAACGATGTCTCCCATTACTTTATCTACTTGGTAAGTTCTTACAAAGTCAGCATCATCATCTGTGTTATCAGAATCTAAAGTGATCCATGTTCCAGGTTTAACTGGTGTATTATCATCTGCTACAGAATAGAATGAAATCGTTCCAGAAACCTCGTTAGAAACAGCAATTACATCTTGTCCATTTGGAGAGTACATTGCAGGAATGAATTTGATATCCTCAGGAGCTAAATCTCCTTCTTCTTCTGGAGAAGCTGCATCGAAATCTCTATTGTTTAAGTATTGTACAAAGTTTAACTCAGTAGGACTTACTACTTCATAAACCATTACACCACCCATTCTTTCTAATCCGATAAACACTAAAGTTTTACCATTTACAATACCAGTAGTGATAGCTTCTGGTTCAGGTCCTTTGTTATCAGATCTATCATCGAAGTCTGCTTCGTCATTTGTAGAGTTAAACCAATCTGGGTACATCTCAGCAGTAATTTGCTCGAAATCATCTCCAGAATCAAATAATAAGTTACCATTCTTATCCCATACAGAGAAAGATCTAGCACCATATGCGTATAACTCATCGTAGTCTCCATCTCCATCAGTATCTCCATCAAAAACAGAAGTTTTTAATTTTCCGATCACTGTTTTATGTTGTAAAGAATCAATATCCATATCAGACCAAGTTGCAGAATCTAAAGGAAGATCTCCCATAGCTAATTCTTCAATTAAACCATCATACTCTCTTGCATCTCCTTCGTTAGCTGTAACATAGAATGTTTGACCATCGAATTGGAAAGAAGAAATTGCATCAGGCATATACATACAATGAATTGGATGATTAGCAATATTGATAGAATCATCTTTGTTTGAAGCATCTAATCCATTTCCTTCTAAAGAGTGATCTTTAAATCCTAATGGCATGATGTCAATGATTGTTCCATTTACGATATCTAAAACTGCTAAACCATTGTTCTCTTGTAAAGCAATGAATGCAGTATCAGAAGTAGCATTAACTGCAACATACTCAGGTTCTAAATCTTCAGATACAGTAGCTGATCTATCTAATAAATAAGCAGTAAACATAGCTGCATTAGCGAAAATATTTGTTCCTTCTGCAACAGTAACTGAATCTTCTAAATCGTAATCAAAAGCAGTAGTGAAGATAATTGTATCTGTCATTACCATTGCTACTTGATAAGTTCTAACGAAGTCAGCATCATCATCAGAGTTATCAGAATCTAAAGTGATCCAATCTCCCATTGCAATATTGATGTTAGAATCTAAAACAATTGTATCTGCATCATCTCCATTAGCTGCCCAGAAAGTATCTACCATATAAGCTTCACTTCCTCCATTTACTCTTAATCCTAAATCTACTAAGCTATCTTTTAAAGCATCGAAAGCATTGAAGTTAGCTTGTGTAGCATCAGATTGGTCTAAATCTCCAATAGAGTCAGGAATAGCAATAATAGTAACGGAACCTTCAGGATCATTTGAATAATCATCATTTGGTTCTCCTTCATTAGCAACGATTGCAAAGTTACCATCTGGAGTAAAAGTTACCATATCTGGTAAAGCTCCACATTCAATTTTAGTAATGTAATTTCCATCCGTATCCCAGAATACTGCATATCCATTATCTTGTTTAGAGTCTGCTTGTACAGCAGCTACAACTAAGTTACCCCAAACAGCTACAGAGTTTGCACCACCTCCAATTGAATCTAATTGGAATGAATCTACTTTTGTAGGGTTTTCAATATCAGCGATATCGATGATATCAATTGAGTTTGTGAAAGCATTAGTAGAATATATTTTATGATTCATTTTATCATAAGCGATAATCTCAGTTCCTCCTTCATCGAAGTCAGCTCCTGTATGAATAGTAGAAATTAATTCTAAGTTGATTTCTGCTTCGTGCATGTCAAAAGAGATTTGGATAGAATCCGCATCATCTTCGTTTGCAGCCATATAATCTAATACTTCAAATGGTGTAGAACCTCCATTGATTCTTACCCCTTGAGCTCTTAAAGTATCCACCATATCATCGAATGCATTAAAATTAGCAGTCATTGCGTTGGCTTGTACTAAGTCTTCAATTGAATCTGGTAACTCAATAACTGTAACAGAACCTTCAGGATCTACAGAGTAGTCATCGTTTGGTTCACCTTCATTAGCTACTAAAACATATTGTCCATCAGGTGAGAATTTAACCATATCAGGTAAAGCTCCACACTCGATTTTAGTAATATAAGTTCCATCAGTATGCCAGAAAACAGCATAACCATTATCTTGTTTATCATCTGCTTCTACAGCTGCAACAACGATATCTCCCCAAACAGCAACAGAGTTAGCTCCACCACCAATCGTATCTAAACTGAAAGAATCAATTTTTGTTGGGTTATCAATATCAGAGATATCAATTACATCAATTCCTTTTGTAAAACCATTTGTTGAGAAAATCTTCATTCCCATTTTGTCATAAGCAATGATTTCAGTTCCACCTTCATCGAAATCAGCTCCTGTATGGAATGTAGAAATTAAGTTTAATTCGAAATCAGTTTCATGCCCTTCAAAAGAGATTTGAATAGAATCTTCATCATCTCCGTTTACAGCCATATAATCTAATACTTCAAATGGTTTAACACCACCAAATAAATGAACACCTTCTGCTACTAATTCATCTTTCATATCATTAAAATGATTGAAATCAAGAATAGTTACATCATCTTGATCTACATCCGCTATGTCAGCAGGTATTTCAATTACTGCAACAGCACCTTCTGGATCATTCGAATAATCTGCATTTGGTTCTCCTTCACAAGCAACTAAAGCATACATTCCATCATGCGTGAATGTTACCATATCAGGTAAAGCTCCAACTTCAAGAATACTAATTAGTTCTCCATCCGTATTGTAAAAAACAACAAAACCATTGTCTTGTTTTTCATCTGCTTCCACTGCAGCGGCAACAATACCACTTTCTGAGAATACAGCTACAGAGTTAACTCCTCCACCGATTGAATCGATTTCCAAAGAATCCACTAAAACTGGACTCATAGGATCAGTTAAATCCACTACATCAATTCTGTTTAATGAACTATTGGTAGAATACAAATAGTGTGTTAAAGAATCGTAAACAACGATTTCTGTGGCACTCTCATCAAAACCACCTTGGGCTTGATAAGTTGCCACGTTTTCAAAGCTAACTTGTGCGATTAAGCCCAGCTTTGAAACTAGCATAAAAGTCCCTAATACAAAGACTTTTCTTAATAATGTAAATTCTTTCATCATTTTGATTAGTTTATAATTAATGGTTGAACCAAAACTATAGACTAATAAATACTGAATGCTAGATCCTATATTAAATGGATATTAGAAATGAATTAAGTTTCAATTATGTAACCATCCGATTTAACGATTGATTAACATTAAGTAAAGAATAGCTAATAAGATGAATACGCTTCTGCTCTTCTCTTTTTCTTTGAGACAGTTTTCGTTGGAGCCTGAACTAAAGATTGATTAAAATCCTTTCTTAAAGCGTTGACCATCTTTTCCGGTACATTCATCACATCTAAAAGAATCAATCCATCCAAGGCGTTATTAAAAATAGGATCTACATTAAAGCCAATTAATTCAGCATTAACACTCAAATACTTTTTCAAAAGAACAGGAAAGTTAAACTTCTGATGTTCTATTTCAGTGATTAGCTTATCTAGTTTCTGTATATCACCGTCAATACTTTCCAAAACAACATCCGTATCAATATTGGTTTTTTGTCTTACTTTAAATCGCTTTCTTGGGGAGAAATTAATTGCTAAATCATTATTGTAATGATGCTTTCTTATATACTCAATAATTAAGTTTTTAGAAACGCTTGTCATTTCACCACTAATGGAAACTGAACCTGTTAAATATCTATACTGAGGATGTTTAACTAAAACGCCCATGATTCCTTTCCACAATAAGAATAAAGAAAGCGGCTTTTTCTGATATTTAGGATTAATGAATGATCTCCCTAATTCAAGTGATTCACTTAAAAGACCAGTCATTGATTTTTCTATTTTAAATAAACTATTTAAATAAAACCCATTCAAACCATAGGTTTCCAGTATTTCATTTCCTTTTCCAACTCTGTAGGCTCCTACAATTTCTTTTTCTTTAGCATCCCAAATAACTAATTGATGATAATAAAAATCATACTCATCTAAATCTAAACTCTTATTAGTCCCCTCTCCTACCTCTCTGAAGCTTACTTCTCTTAACCTCCCTATTTCTTGCATAACATGAGGAATATGCTCTGCTTTTGTAAAAAACACTTCATAATGTTTAACGGAAAGCAGTAAGTCATCTTTGATAAAATCCAATTCTAATTCTAGTTTCTGAGCTTCAATTGGATCAATAATTTTAGCAGAAGGTAATATATACATGAACTTCTTCAAATATTGTTTTGGTTCAAGACTTGTACCTAACATATAGGTTCTAGTTCTCATATACCTATTCAAATCTTTATGATTTGTAAATCCTTTAATGGTTTCCGAATCAATTAACTCGCCAATTCTAACAGTAATACTCTTGTTCTTTTTATTAAAGATTTCTGAAGGCAATTTAGCTGTTCTTAACAATGGATTAATCATCCCTAATAAATGAAAGCTCAAACTATTACTTCCAGAGAAATAGATAGGAATCACTGGAACATCAGTCATACTAACCATTTTCATTACAGTTTTATCCCATTTCTTATCATTAACTTGATGATCTTCAAAGCTATAATTAGATACCTCTCCAGCTGGGAACACACCTAATGGATGTCCTTCTTCTAACCAATTTAACGCGTTTTTTAATCCACCAATATTCTTAACATCATTCGTTTTTGTTTGAAATGGATTAACAGGAATAATATTTTCCTTTATAGGTTCAATTCTAGACAACAAATAATTACCCATTACTTTAAAGTCCGGACGAACTTTGGATATCAAGTAGATTAGAATTAATCCATCAATACCTCCAAATGGATGATTGGAAACGGTAACAAATGCACCTTCTTTAGGGATAACATCTAATTGACTTTGATCAAATTCAATGTTAATACTTATCTCCTTAAAAGCAGCATCAAAAAATTCTTCTCCTTTCAGATGCTTATACTTCTTATACTTTTGGTTCAATAAATCAATCTTCAACAACTTGAATAAAGTATTATTCACTGTATTGATAATCAAAGGATTAGAATTATTTCCTTTTAGAATCTCATCTCTGCTAATTAAATCCATATACCTACATTTTGCTAGTATGCATATTAAATATTTAACATTAACTGCACGAGTAGTTTATTTAAACTATTATGTAATAATAGATTAAGTTATTGTTCAGGTTGTTAAAGTTTTGTTAAACGAAATGAATCAAAATATTTAATCCTATAGAATAACTAAATACTTTGTAATCATTTATAATTTTTAATACCTAAATAAAATACCCTCCAAATCCTCCCAAAAATGTTTCGACATCTTCCCCCTCAGCTCCACTGATTATTTTTTCGTGAAAAAACTTTTTAAGCGTCCGTAAATTGTTTTAGCCAGTTTGTTATTCATCTGTCAAAGTTAATTTTTATCTAGCTTAAATTAACTCAACCGACTCTCCTGTATTTTGTGGTAAGTCCAAACAACATTTTGTTATTTTCTGGAATATTACTCGACTAATCTAAAGAAGGTAAATTCAATATATAATTTGTACTTCTTCCCCCTTCACCTGAATCTGAAAGAACCCCCTTTTCAATTAAATCCTGAATAT
>JBELBA010000114.1:0-3021 GCA_042095635.1 Chitinophagales bacterium | reverse complement strand
CTATTCTCTAGACGATTCCCATAAATATATGATCATGCCAAAGTGCATTGAAGACCTATCTTCAAATTATAAAGAAGTAGAACTAACTTTATCTACCTATAAGCTTTATACCTCAACCAATAGTCTAATACAGTAATTGCAGACATTGCCTCAACGATAGGCACTGCTCTTGGAACTACACAAGGATCATGTCTACCTTTACCTTTTACGTTTACAGCATTGCCGTCATTATCAATAGAGTCTTGATCTCTCATGATCGTTGCAACAGGCTTAAACGCTACTCTGAAGTATACGTCTTCTCCATTAGAAATACCACCTTGCATACCGCCACTATTATTAGTCTTAGTATGAATACCATTTTCATCATTAACTATGATATCATTATGCTCACTTCCTAGCATATTAACACCCCTAAATCCAGATCCATATTCAAATCCTTTAGAAGCATTAATGCTTAACATGGCTTTGGCTAATTCCGCATCTAATCTATCAAATACTGGTTCTCCTATTCCTACAGGTAATCCTTCAATAACACCTGTGATCACTCCTCCAATCGTATCTCCTTGCTTTTTAATAGCAGCAATTAATCCTTCCATCTCTTTGGCCATATCTTCATCCGGGCATCTTACAGGATTCTTTTCTATACAAGTCCAATCCCAATTAAAGTAATTACCAGCTAATCTGATATCTCCAACTTGTGATACAGCAGCTTTAAATGTAATTCCTTCTTTAGCTAATACTTGCTTAGCAACAGATCCTGCAATGACTCTAGCTGCAGTTTCTCTAGCTGAAGATCTTCCACCACCTCTATAATCTCTATGACCATACTTCTCTTGGTAAGTAAAGTCTGCATGAGAAGGTCTAAATTTCTCAGCAATATGACCATAGTCTTTAGACTTCTGGTCTTTATTAGGAATAAAGAAAGTTAAAGGTGTTCCTAAAGTCTTCCCTTCAAACAATCCAGACAATACTTCAAACTCATCATTTTCTTTTCTTTGCGTAACGATTGCACTCTGACCTGGCTTTCTTCTATCCAGGTCTGACTGAATGTCTGCAAGATCAATCTCGATACCACTAGGGCAGCCGTCAATAACAACACCTATCCCTGCACCATGAGATGCACCAAAGGTTGTAACTGTATATAATTGTCCAAATGTATTACCTGCCATGGCCCAAATTTACTATTAATTTGACTATTTTTAATAGAATAAAGCTATAGCTATGTCGATTCTAATAAAAAATATCAAGCAACTATTACAAGTTAGAGAAGCGTTACCTCATATCTTATTAGGGGGAGCAATGGATGAATTACCCATTCTGGAAGATGCCTTCCTATTAATAGAAGACGATATCATTAAAGATTATGGATCGATGTCTAACTGCCCTGCTAATGCAGATGAAGTAATTAATGCTATAGGAAGAGTGGTTATGCCAAGCTTTATTGATAGCCATACTCATCTAGTGTTTGCTGCACCAAGAGATGAAGAATTTGTAGATAGAATCAATGGTTTGACTTATGAAGAAATTGCTAAAAAAGGTGGAGGTATTCTTAACTCTGCTGATAAATTAGCTAAGCTATCTGAGGATCAATTATTTACAGAAGCGTTAGCTAGATTAAATGAATTGGTAAGCCAAGGTACAGGTGCAATTGAGATTAAAAGTGGATATGGATTATCTAAAGAAGCAGAATTAAAAATGCTTCGCGTCGTGAAAAGATTAAAGGAAGCAAGTCCGGTTAAAATAAAGGCGACTTTCCTAGGAGCACATGCTATACCTCCAGCATACAAAGGAAAACAATCCGAATATGTTGATCTTGTTATTGATGAAATCTTACCAGAAGTAGTGGAACAAGGCTTAGCAGAATATATTGATGTCTTTTGTGAGGATGGTTACTTTACAGCAGCCGAAACAGAGCGAATCATGGAAGCTGGTAACAGAGCTGGATTAAGACCAAAGATCCATGTTAATCAATTTAACTCTATAGGAGGTATTGAAGTTTGCGTTAATAACAATGCCTTATCTGTAGATCACTTAGAAGTAATGGACCCTAAAGATTATGACTTATTAGAAACGTCTAATACCATTGCAACACTATTACCATCTTGTTCTTTCTTCTTGCAAATCCCTTATGGACCAGCTAAAGAATTAATGAAAAGAAATATACCTATTGCCTTAGCAAGTGATTTTAATCCTGGATCTACCCCTTCTGGTAATATGCAGTTTGTTGTTGCTCTTGCATGCATCCAAATGAAAATGACACCAGAACAAGCGATCAATGCTGCTACTGTTAATGCAGCATATGCAATGGAAATTGAAGAGGAATATGGTTGTATAACAAAAGGAATGAAAGCGAACGTAATTATTACGAAGCCTATTCCTAGTTACAATTTCATTCCTTACAGCTTTGCCAGCAACCACATAGAAGAATCAATTATTAACGGAAAAAGAATGAAATAATATTGCTTAGAAACACTTGCATATTATTTTTTGTTGCTGTTATATTGCTAAACCTAGCTTGTAGCAGAAAAGTAGATACATCCTTATCTACTATCCTTACTGCACCGATTATCAAATCTACAATTACTGTTAACAATCTTGTTGATGGTGATAATCTTGAAACTGATACTAATGGTTTAGTGCATTTAAAGATTCAAGAGAACATTTTCGACTTTAACCTAACTGAATTAATTGAATTCCCTGAAGAAGGTATTGATAAGTCTTTTACAGTAGATTCTTTAACCTTAGCCGATAACAATATTGTCTACCCTATTACTTTGGGTGACATTGCCAGAGGTATTGGAGGATTAGGAGGAGCTTTCTTATTAGCTGCGCATGGCGCCGAAGCTGCAATCCCTGCAATCAGTGATTTAAGTGCTGGCGAAGTAGATATCAATGCTAATGATCTATTTCATGAAGCCATTCTAGAAAAAGGATTAATGGTGGTTGCTATTAATAATGAATTACCCATCAACGTTGAAAACCTTGGCTATACATTCAGAAATAAAGGCAATCAGAATATAG
>JBELBA010000113.1:0-7611 GCA_042095635.1 Chitinophagales bacterium | reverse complement strand
CAATATTATTTCGAATCTTTGTTTAGTGATCTTTAATAGATTTTAGAGGAGAGTTGTCCGAGCGGCCGAAGGAGCACGCTTGGAAAGCGTGTGTGCCTCAAAAGGGTACCGGGGGTTCGAATCCCTCACTCTCCGCGGATACTTAAAAGCATCACAAAAATTGTAAACAGATTATTTAAATTACTTAGGTTAGAAAAGAAAAATAATAACCATGAAAAAAGCATTCACATTATTTTTAGTAGCGATTTTATCTGCAGGGACAATTGCATTCGCTAACACAGATGATAGTACTGCAACTAGTACTGACACAACTGAAATGACTGATACAGCTGAAGCTGCAACACAAGACACAATTGAAGAGCCTGTTGCTCCGGTAGCTGCTCCAACTGAAGAATCTGTAGTTGAAGAATCTGCACATCAAATTTTAAAAGAAAAATTCATTGAAGGTGGATGGATATTTATGTCTATCGTAACAGTTTGTTTAATCTTAGGATTAGCTTTCGCTTTCGAAAGAATCATTTCATTAAACTTAAATGAAGTAAACAACGCTAAGTTTGTTGGTGATGTTCAAAATGCTTTATCTAATGGTGGAGTTGACAGTGCAAAAGAACTTTGTAAAAATACAAGAGGACCTATTGCATCTGTGTTCTATCAAGGTCTTGACAGATCTAAAGAAGGGTTAGATATAGTTGAAAAATCTATCGTTTCTTATGGTTCAGTTCAAATGGGACAATTAGAAAAAGGATTAGTATGGATTGCTTTATTTATCGCGCTAGCGCCAATGTTAGGGTTTATGGGTACAGTAATTGGTATGATCGATGCATTCGACCAAATTCAAGCTGCTGGTGATATTCAACCTTCTATGGTAGCAGGTGGTATTAAAGTTGCCTTATTAACGACTTTAGCTGGTTTGATCGTTGCTATTATCTTACAAGTATTTTATAACTATATCGTATCTAAAATCGATGCCATTGTTAATGATATGGAAGATACTTCTATCCAGTTAATGGATATGTTGATTGCTCACGACAAAAAATAAATAATAGATGGAAGCTATTGTAAACATTTGTATGTTTGGTTCATACATTCTAACGGTCTTGTGCTTAGGAGCTTGGTTGTTCTTTATAGGAAGAAAGTTAGTATTAGAACCTAAGTCAATGCAAAACATGATCATAATGTTTGTGAGTGTTTTTGTATTGTACTTCTTAGGAAAATTAGGTGCACCAGAGATGAATTCTCATTTAAGTGACACTTTCATTAGTAATAACAACTTAACAAGCTCAATTTATTCCACTGTTAACGGTTTATACTTTGCATCAATCTTCGGGTTAATTGTAACGTTTGCTGTGATGCTAGGAGGAATTATTTGGTCTTTCACAAAAAAGTAATATGGCAAAAGGAAAAAGAGAAATACAAGAGGTAAATGCAGGATCTATGGCAGATATTGCATTCTTACTATTAGTATTCTTCCTTGTCACTACTACTATGAATCAAAACCAAGGAGTTAAGGCAACTTTACCACCTTATGTTGATCCGGACGATATTCCTGAGATAGATTATAAGCAAAGGAATATCTTAGAAATCTTAGTTAATAAGAATGATCAATTATTGGTTGGAGGAGATGAATTAAAAATTACTGACTTAAGAGAAACTGCAGTTAACTTTTTAAAGGCAGACGGAAAAGGTGGACCAGATCTACCAGAAAGCTCGGACAAGGCAGTTATTTCATTGAAGAGTGATAGAGGTACTTCCTATCAAGCATATTTGCAAGTTCAGAATGAGCTAGCAGCTGCTTATAGAGAAGTTAGAGATGAGTATGCTAGGTCGTTGTATAATGAGAATTACACTACGATCTATGATAGATACTATGACCCTAATACGACTAGTAGTGAAGACAAGAAGAGAATAAAGAAAATTAAAGGTAAATTCCCTAAGAAACTTTCAGAGTCAGAACCTGAAGATTTCGGAGGAAATTAAAACAAATACTATGGCTAAATTTGGCGGAAAAAAGAAAAGAGAAACTCCTGCAGTATCTACGGCGTCTTTACCGGATATCGTATTTATGCTTTTATTCTTTTTCATGGTTGCAACGGTAATGAGAGATTCGGAGACCTTAGTAATTGTAAGTTTACCTAAAGCATCTGAAATCACTAAGCTTAAGAAAAAGAACTTAGTGAAGGTCATTAATGTTGGTAAGCCTTCAAAAAAGTATTTAGCAACCTATGGAGATGCATCTAGAATTCAATTAGATGATGTTTTTGGAGATAAAGAAGACGTTAGAGAGTGGATTGAAAAAGAAAGATCCTCTATGCCTCAGAAACTTCAAAAGAAGATGAATGTCTCTTTAAAGGTAGACAGCGAGACAAAGATGGGAATTGTATCTGATATTAAACAGGAGCTAAGAAAAGCTAATGCTTTAAAGATCAATTACAATGCTGTAACAGGTGACTTATAAAAAAAGAAAGTTTTTAAATTTTAAAAGCCCCGAAAAATCGGGGCTTTTTTTTTACCTAATTGTTTATCTTTGTTTAAAATAAAAGATATGGACTACAACAATATTTTATCAGAACTTAAGGATGGTGTTTTATATTTAACGATCAATAGAGAGACTAAAATGAACGCCCTAAACATTGCTACAATTCAAGAATTAGGCAATGCTATTGATCAAGCCTATACTGATAAAGCGGTGTTTGGAGTTATCTTATCAGGTGCTGGAGATAAATCTTTTATTGCTGGTGCAGATATTTCTGAATTTGCCGACTTTAACTCAGAACAAGGAAAGGAGATGTCTGCAGCAGGGCATGCCATCTTTAACAAATTTGAGAACTGTCCGAAACCAACTATAGCAGCAATTAACGGATTTGCATTAGGTGGAGGATTAGAATTAGCAATGTCTTGTCATTTAAGAATAGCATCTAACAAATCTAAATTTGGTCAACCAGAAGTTAACTTAGGTGTGATTCCTGGCTATGGAGCAACACAAAGATTAGCACATTTAATTGGTAAAGGAAAAGCCATGGAGCTTAACCTAACTGGAGATATGATTAAAGCAGAAGAAGCAACAAAACTTGGATTAATCAATCATGTTACTGAACCTGGTGAAGAAATAGCTAAGGCTGAAGAAATCATTAAGAAAACAAGTAGTAAAGGACCTTTAGCAATCGCTAGAGTGATTAAGTGTATCAATGCTCAGTATAATAACGAAGGAGAAGGCTTTAAATTAGAAATAGAGGAGTTTGGAAACTCTTTCGAAACTCAAGACTTTAAAGAAGGTACACAAGCATTCTTAAATAAGAGAAAGGCCGAATTTCTAGGAGAATAAATTAGATCTCTAGATGTCTTTTGCAAAGTGAAAACCTTTAACAATGTAGTTTTCCTTAAAGTAGAACTTATGTGCTTGTGTACTTCCTACAAAAGCATCTAATACAATCATTTTAGCGTCAATATCTTTGGCATGCTTTTCAATCCAATTCATTAATACACTGCCTATTCCTTTAGACCGCTTTGAAGGATTTACTATGACATTATCTACGTCTATATATTTACCACTAAATAATTTCGTATTCACCCAAAAACCAGCTAAGCCCATAACTTCACCTTCTTCTTCATAAACAATCTGTGTATAGCCACGTTTCACCATTTCGGTTAATAGTGTTTTATATTCCTCTATATTTGCAGGATAACCTAAGTATTCGATTAAATGCCAATATTCTAGCATTTCATCTACAGTACTCAATACAGATATAACATCTAACTTATGCATAATTGCTTTTGTTTGTGCTAAGTAAGAAATAAAATTCCAGACAGGTTGTCTTGGCCCTTGCAAGTTTTAATAATCAAAATTAATATATAACAATATGGTTTTCAATATGATTTAAGACTTCCTTAACTTAATCTAACAACATTGGAAAGATTCTTTTTACATTTGTGCTACTAACATTAAGAATGAGTACAGCTAATTCTCCACTATTCTCAAAAAAAGCACAAGAAGTTTTAATCTTTGCTGCAGGCTTTATTGCTTGGATCTATTTTATGATTAATGTGCTTAGTGCTTATTTTTAAAATAGGCATTAACTGCAGCTGTTGCCATATTCATTCCATCCATTGCAGCACTCATAATTCCTCCAGCATAGCCTGCACCTTCTCCACAAGGGAATAAACGTTTGGTCTTGATATGTTCTCCTGATTCTTTATCTCTTGGTATCCTTACTGGTGAAGAAGTTCTAGACTCTGTTGCAACAATCTGCGCATTATTAGTCAGATAACCTTTCATCTTAGTACCAAATACTTTTAAAGCTTCTTTAAGATTATGACTAATATATGGTGGTAATATCTCATTCATATCACCTGGATGCACACCAGGTATATAACTGGTATCAGGTAAATCTTGTGATACTTTACCTTCTACAAAGTCAATTAATCGCTGTGCAGGTGCACTTTGACTTCCGTCCCCATGATTAAAGACATTCTGTTCTATTTGCTTCTGAAACTCTAAAGCTGCTAATGGACCATGCGATTTAATCAAAGACTGATATTGATCCTGGTCTACTGAAGTAACAAATCCAGAATTTGAATATGGAGAATCCCTTTTAGATAGCGACATCCCATTAACTACTATCTCTCCAGGAGCTGTTGCGGCAGGCACTATTATTCCTCCTGGACACATACAAAAAGAGAAAACACCTTTTTTATCTACCTGACATTTTAAAGCATAACTAGCTGCAGGCAAACCATCTTCTCTTGGGTTCTGTCTATACTGCAATTCATCTATTAAATCTTGATTATGTTCTATTCGCACACCTAAAGCAAATGGTTTTGCTTCAATAAGAATACCTTTCTTATAACATAACTCATATATATCTCTAGCAGAATGACCAGTTGCTAAAATTACGGACTCACCTACAAATTCTTTTTCATCGGCAGTTACAACGCCTTTGCAAACATCATTATCGATGATAAAATCTATGACTTTAGTATCAAAGTGTACTTCACCACCATGTCCTATAATTGTCTCTCTAATTGCTGCAACAATTTTTGGTAATTTATTAGACCCAATATGTGGATGCGCTTCATACATGATATCATCTTTAGCCCCATGCTCAACTAATACCTTCAATGACTTTAATGAATTACCTCGCTTATTAGACCTTGTATATAACTTTCCGTCCGAATAAGTTCCTGCTCCACCTTCCCCAAAACAATAATTAGAATCTGGATTTACTTCAGAAAACTGCTGAATTGCACGTAAATCTTTTCTTCTAGCTTGAACGTCCTTACCTCTATCTAAAACAATAGGTTTAATACCATGTTCTAATAACTCTAATGCAGCATAGTAACCAGCTGGACCCGCGCCAACGATAATTACTTTATCCGAATTGTGCACGTCTTTATAAGTAGATTTAATAGTTGCTTCTTGCTTGGGTACAATCTCCAAATCAATAGCAATCCTTAACACATATTGAGGTCTTCCAAATCTAGCATCAATGGACTTTCTTAATATTTCCCAATGCTTTACTTTATGTTGATTGATCCTTGCTTTAGAACAAGCTTTGGACAATACTAATTCCAAATCTTCAACTTGATCTGGATTTAACTTAATGTCAATCTCCTTTCTCATCATTTTACGTTCACTGTCTATGTGAAAAATTTATATAAGAAGTTTAAATTATTCTTTAACTTCAATTCAAAGTTAAAACCTAAAAAGATCAAATCATGAAAAACCTTGTACAAATTTCACTATTAATTGCTTTACTGATTGCAGTTCCTAGTTTTGGACAATTAAATAAATTAAAAGAGAAAGCAGCTAGCGCTGGTATTCCAACCGGAGGTTTTTCTAAAGATGAGGCTACAAAAGCTTTAAAAGAAGCTTTAAGCAAAGGTGCTGAAAAAGGTACTGATCTAGTTTCTAAAGAAGATGGTTTTAACGGAAATCCAGCAATTAAAATCCCTTTCCCAGAAGAAGCAGCAGAAATTGAAAAAAAAGTAAGAAAAGTACCTGGTGGAAATAAAAAATGTGATAATGTAGTATTATCAATTAATAGATCTGCAGAATTAGCAGCTAAAGAAGCCAAAGAAGTATTTATTGCAGCTATCAAGCAAATGACAGTTAGTGATGCTATCGCAATCGTAAAAGGAGAAGATAATGCAGCAACTAATTATTTAAAAAAGACAACCACTGAAATATTAGTGACTAAGTTTAGTCCTATTATTGAAAAAGCTTTAAGTACTACAGGAGCTACAAAACAATGGGAAGCTTTAATGACTACTTACAATAAGATCCCAATGACAAAAAAGATTAACCCTGATCTTGTAGATTACGTATCAAGAAAAGCGATTGATGGTCTTTTTCAAATGATTGAAAAAGAAGAAGCAAACATCAGAAATAATGATGTAGCTAGATCATCAGCATTATTGAAAAAAGTATTCGGTTAGACTAATGACTATAGAACTTATACTATTATACGGAGACGAAACAGCTTCAGCATACACTTTTGATGTAGAACGTTATGAGATTCTTGATAACTTCACAGGATTAGAAGATATCTCTAAGATTGATGAACCTATCAAGAATCTTTTAGCTATTCAATTCTTTGAAAAAGAAGGAGAGAATAGCATGTTTGTGGTATCCAAAAAAGTAGTTGATTCTACCAACGAATATATTACCAAAAAGGGTAATAAAATCTTTGTAAATTTTGATGAACACAAACAAGTCATCAATATTGAAGGAACTATGATATGGCTAGACCTTAATACTGCTATGAAGCATTTTGAAGCCATGGAAGGGGACGAAAATGAAAACGAGGATTGATAAATGGCTTTGGGCCGTAAGAATTTTTAAAACTAGAACTTTAGCTACTGAAGCCTGCAAAGCAGGTAAAGTAAAAATAATGGGTAAATCCATTAAGCCTTCATATATGATTACGATCGGTGAAGAACTTATGGTGACCAAACAACAAGTCCAAAAACATTTAAAAGTTTTGGGTATCTTAGATAAAAGAGTCAGTGCCAGTATTGCGGAAGAAAATTATGAAGATTTAACGCCTAAATCTGAGCTGAATAAAGTTGAAACCTTAATCTGGAAATCCTTTGAAAGAAGAGATGTAGGATTAGGTAGACCAACCAAAAAAGACAGAAGAACCATAGACCGTTTAAAAAACAAATAATGAGATCCATTTTTTTAATACTAGCAAGCTTTATTTTATGGACCAACTTCGATGCAATTGCTCAGAAGAAGTTTGAAAAGTATGATAACGGCAACCCTAAATATAAGGGAAAGTTTAAAAAAGGAATGAAAGTGGGTACTCATATTTCTTGGTACGAGAGTGGTATCAAACAATCAGAAGAAAACTTCGATAAAAAAACAGGAATTAAATCTGGCTACGAAGCAAAGTGGTTAGAAGACGGAACCATAATTTTTGAAGGAACTTTCCATAGTGACACCATTAAAAACGGAAGCTTTAAAGAATGGTATACTGACGGTAAACAAAAATTTGAAGGCGTTTATAAAATGAATCTATTAAATGGTAAGCATATTTATTGGTACGATAACGGCAACAAAAATTCCGAAGTAATATATAAAGATGGGATTAAGGATGGTAAATGTCTTTATTA
>JBELBA010000112.1:0-7798 GCA_042095635.1 Chitinophagales bacterium | reverse complement strand
GTAATAATGTTTAATTTGAAATCTTTTCTTTCGATGCTAATTTCCTTAATATCTTGCTTGTTTATAAGCTTAATTAATTCTTGAATTTCTTTAAAGTCCATAATTTTTTTGGTTTTAATATCTATCCTTTAACTCTTTCAACGTAAGAGCTTGATGCACTATCAATTTTAATTTTATCTCCTTCATTAATAAATAAAGGAACTTGAATGTTTACACCAGTTGTAACTGTAGCTGGTTTAGTCGCATTAGTAGCAGTATCACCTTTAATACCTGGCTCCGTGTATGTAATTTCCATTACCACAAATTGAGGCAACTCACATAACAATGGTGTTTCATTGTTAGCATTAAAAACGATATCTACATCATTACCTTCAATTAATAATCCAGGTGCGTTAATTGCAGCTTCTTCAATTTGAACCTGCTCATAAGTATCATTATTCATGAAATGGTAGCCAACATCATCTTTGTATAAAAATTGATGCTTTCTAGTTTCTACTCTTACAATACTTAATTTAGAGCCAGATGGGAAAGTATTATCTACTACTTTACCATTTGTAATACTCTTAAGTTTTGTTCTAACAAAAGCAGGACCTTTTCCAGGTTTAACATGCAAAAAATCCACTACTTGATATAGATCATGGTTAAATTCAATAACCAATCCTTTTTTAATATCACTAGTATCTGCCATAATATTATTATTATAAATTATTTAGAATCAATTGCCCATTTTAGGTAAATAGATCCCCAAGTGAATCCACCTCCAAATGCTGCAATAATAAGATTGTCACCTTTTTTTATATTTCCTTTCCATTGATTTAAACATAAAGGAATTGTTCCATTAGTTGTATTTCCATACTCACTAATATTAACCATTACTTTATCGTCTGTAATACCACATCTTTTAGCTGTAGCATCAATGATTCTTTTATTAGCTTGATGAGGAACTAAATATGCAATATCATCAGCTTCAAGATTATTTCTTTGCATTAACTCATAAGACACATCAGCCATATTAGTTACAGCAAATTTAAATACAGACTGACCTTCTTGGTAAACGAAGTGTTCCATAGCATCAACTGTATTTTTGCTTGAAGGTTTATTAGAACCTCCAGCTTTTTGATGTAGATGAACTCTTCCAGCTCCATCACTACACATGATAGAATCGACTATACCAAGTCCTTCTGTATTTGGTTCTAATAAAACAGCTCCTGCACCATCACCAAAGATGACACAAGTTGTTCTATCAGCATAGTTAATAATAGAAGACATTTTATCTCCTCCAACAACAACTACTTTCTTATATTTTCCTGTTTCGATGAACTGACTTGCTGTAGTCAATGCGTAGATAAATCCAGAACATGCAGCAGCAAGATCAAAACTCATTGCATTTCTAATGTTCATTTCATCGCAAATTACATTTGCAGATGCTGGAAATTGCATATCAGGGGTAACTGTTGCACAGATTAGCAAATCAACTTCAGAAGGGTCTGTATTAGTTTCTTCAAGCAATTGTTTAACTGCCTGAGCTCCCATATACGAAACTCCTTTGTCTTTACCTTTTAATATTCTTCTTTCTTTGATACCAGTTCTACTAGTAATCCAATCATCAGAAGTATCTACTAATTTAGTTAGACGTTCGTTTGTTAATTTGTATTCTGGAACATAACCTGTAATTCCAGTTATTGCTGCTTGGATCTTACTCATATGGAGTGTTTAGTTAAAAGCGTTTTTCAAATTGTCAACTAACTTATTTTCTATGATAGTCTTAGTTTGTAATAACATGTTTTTAATTGTGCCCGCTTTCGAAACTCCATGTCCAATCACCACCGGGGCATTTAGACCCAATATAGCTGTTCCACCGTGGTTTTCGTAATTAAATGCATCAAAAATTTGCTTTGATCCACCAGAACTACCAAATCCTAAACCTTTAAGGCCCGCAAACATTCCTTCTGTTAGTTTTAACACTACATTACCAGTAAACCCATCACAAACCATTACATCAACAGTGTCGTTAAATAAGTTTTTAGGCTCTACATTACCAATAAAGTTGAACTTTTCAGTTCCCTTCATCAGTTTGTAAGCGCTTTGGCTAAGAATGTTTCCTTTTCCTTCTTCCTCTCCAATATTCATTAAACCAACTCTTGGATTTTCAATTCCTAATATACTTTTAGCATATATAGAACCTAAAATTCCAAACTCGAATAAATTCTCTGGTTTACAATCAGAATTTGCACCAACGTCTAATATAACAGAAGTTCCTCCTGTTAATTGTGGTACAATACTGAATAAGGCTGGTCTGCTTACTTCTGGGATATTCTTTACAGAATATAAAGAAGAAACAAAAATAGCGCCTGTATTACCAGCGCTAGCAAAACCATCAAGATGATTTTCTTTTAAAAGACCTAAACCTTTTACAATACTAGAATCTTGTTTTTTAGTTACCGCTTTAACAGGATGATCAGCCATACCGATTACTTCACTGGTATGAATAATTTCAAACTTACCGCTAGCATTATGTTTAGCAAGTTCTGCTTCTATCAACTTCTCATCTCCAAGTAATACAAATTGAGTATTATCATCTTGAAGAGCTTCTTGTGCTAGTAATACACCCTTAACGGTTTCAACAGGTGCGTAATCGCCTCCCATGATGTCGATACCGATTTTCATATAGTCTTAAGTCTTTAGTAATAAGTGAGTTATACTAAAACTTCTTTCTCTAAAACTACTTTTCCTTTGTAGTATAATTTCCCTTCATGCCAGTGAGCTCTGTGAAATAAATGAGGTTCACCAGTTGTTGGACAAGTTGCTACATTCGGTACTTCCGCTTTATAATGCGTTCTTCTTTTTCTCCCTCTCTGTTTAGAGATTTTTCTTTTCGGATGTGCCATAGTTATTTAATTTAAAAATTAGTTTATTTATTTAATTCTTCTTTTAATCCTTTTAAAGCGTCCCATCTTGGGTCTAATTCTTTATTCTTCTTTTCTGATTGATCTGCATTCAGAATTTTTAATACTTCTGGATCGCATTTTCCATCTTTACAAATTTTCTTTAAAGGAAGATTAATAAGCAAATATTCATAAATCTCAGGTGCAATATCTAATTGCGTTTTTTCTAAGCTTATAAACTTCACTTCGATCTCTCCTTCATCAAAGCTTCCTTCTTCTGTTGAATGTTTAACTATTATTTCATGATGAGCTTTAATTTCATCATCATAATTGTTCAAACAATTATCGCATTCAACTGCAATTTTTCCGTTTAAGTTGAAATAGAAATGATAAAAAGTACTCTTTTTATCAATCTCTAAATCTAATTTAACGTCCATTTCATTTTCAATCCCATGGATTGAACCCGTCTTCAAATCGAACTCAAACCTATGTTTCCCCTCTTTTAGTCCCTTAATTGGGATAATATATTCATTCTTTCCTGCCATGATAAAATGGTTTGCAAGACACCAAAAGTAGTAAAAAATGTAATTACCAACAATTTATAGTTAAACTTCTGTTCCTTTTGCTGATTCTTTTTTATTTGATTTTGCATCATCTTTACCATCCAAGCCTTTAAATAGAGCTGTTCTATCTAGCTTGTTTTGGTTGTATTCTTTATGGTTTCTTCTATGCTTTAATATATTCAATGCGCAGTATACAGAAGATCTCATAGAGCCTTCTTCTGCAATACTTTTTCCTGCAAGGTTAAATGCTGGTCCATGGTCTGGGCTAGTTCTGATAATTGGTAAACCTGCAGTGAAGTTAACACCATCGTCAAAAGCTAAACTCTTAAATGGTGCTAAACCTTGATCATGATACATAGCTAATACAGCATCAAATTGCTTATAAATGCTTGCACCGAAATACCCATCTGCAGAATAAGGCCCAACAGCAATAATATTTTCTTTTTTTACTTTTTCAATGGCAGGAACAATGATTTCTTGCTCTTCAGAACCTAATAAACCACCATCTCCTGCATGCGGGTTTAAACCTAATACAGCAATTTTTGGTTTATTAATCCCAAAATCTTCTATCAATGATTTATTTAAAGACTTTAATTTATCTGCTATTAATACTGTAGTCAGTTTTGTTCCAATTTCAATGACAGGAATATGTCCAGTTGCAATGGCTACTTTTAATTTATCTGCCACCATAATCATTAAGGGATTTTTGGTGCCAGATTTTTCTGCAAAGTATTCTGTCTGACCAACAAACTTCTGCTCGATAGCTTTAGAAATTAAATTCTTATCAATAGGTCCTGTAATAATAGCATCAATCTTATTGTCTTTAAGATCTTGACTTGCTACTTCTAATGCTTTATAAGCATATTTTGCTGCTTCAGGACTAGCTTTACCTAATTCTATTTTAACATCATCTTCCCAGCAGTTAACTATATTAATTCCATTAAAGTTAATTTTAACACCAGCTTTTAAGGTGTTTAGTTTAACATCTTCAAGATTTAATGCTTTTCTGTGAAAAGAAATTACTCTTCCAGAACCGTAGATAATTGGTGTACAGAAATCTAAAAGTCTTTTTTCTAAGAAAGTTTTTAAAATTAATTCAATACCAATACCATTAGGGTCACCAATAGTAATACCAATTCTTGGCTTATTTATATTTTTTTGCTCTTTGCTCATTTCTAATAATTAGCTAACCATTCAAAAAATAATCTTACACCCACACCTGTAGCATTCTTACCTCTATACTTATCTTCGTGATGTAAGTATGATGGGGCAGCGATATCAATATGCATCCATGGTGTTCTAGTAAAATGTTCTAAGAATTTACCTGCAGTTATAGCACCACCCATATCTCCACCTAAGTTTTTGATATCTGCCATATCCGATTTAATCTGGTCTCCATATTCATCCCATAATGGAAATTCTACCAATCTTTCATGTACTATATGACCAGCAGCTTTAAGATGGTTAAGTGTTTTTTCTTCAGCTGTTCCCATAATTACACTTCCTTCTGTACCAATTGCTCTTGCAGCAGCACCAGTTAATGTAGCGATATCTACGATTAATTCTGGTTCATATTTATTACCATAAGAAATAGCATCTGCTAATGTTAATCTTCCTTCTGCATCAGTATTTAATACTTCAACAGTTGTACCATCATACATAGTGATAACATCTCCAGGACTATAAGCCTTAGATCCAATTTTGTTATCCGTTGCTGCAATTAATCCAATAACATGCACATCTAATTGAGCTTTAGCAATGGCACAAATGGCACCTACTACAGCTCCTGCTCCAGCCATATCGGCTTTCATGAAGTCCATAGCGTTAGGTGTTGGTTTTAAACTTAAACCACCGGTATCATATACAACACCTTTTCCAACTAGTACTATTGGTTGGCTATTTTTTGGCTTAGCTGGCTTCCATTCCATGATATTAAAAGTAGGATCTTCATTACTAGCTTGGTTAACTGCTAATAATCCACCCATCTTTAAACTTTCAATTTGCCCTCTATCTAATTTAGTAAAGCTAAATCCATATTGATTAGCTAAAGCATCAATGTCTTTACTAAATTGTGTTGGTGTTAAATATGCTGGATGCTCATTAACTAAGGTTCTGGTAATATAAGTACCTTCTATTTTTGCAACAGTATGCTTGTATGATTTTTCTTCAGCACCATTGATACTTAATGCATTTAATGCATAACCATCTTTTTTGGTCTTATACTTTAAGAATTGATAAGCACTTAATGCAATCCCTTCAAATAAAGCTAAACTATTATCATTGTCTGCTAAGTTTTCAATATGAAGATTAGCGACTTCTAATTTTTGTAAAGATTTATAAGCTTGGTATCCGATTCCTCTTAATACTTCTAAGTTCTTATTTGAAGTTTCAGTACTTAAAACAAATGCTTCTAATTTGCCATTTAGGAAACTCTCTGTTAGTTTGTTTTCTTTCAATGACGATTTCAAATAATCTACATCAGATTGAATGTTTTCTATTTGATTTAATTGATCTAAACTCTTAATAATTACAAGTCTAGATGTGTTGTCAGTCAAGGATTTATTTGAAAATTGAATATTCATTCTTATTATTTTTAGATCTTTGTAAATATAAACAATAAAAGTGTTTATTAAATCTTATGGTTCAAGCAAGAAAGAGTTTAGGTCAGAATTTCTTAAATAATGAAGAAATCATTAAGCAGATAGTAGACGCATTAGATGTGTTTGAAGAAAAACAAGTATTGGAGGTCGGACCTGGTGAAGGTGCCTTAACTAAATACCTTTATAGGAAGTATGATCAATTTAAAGCAGTAGAGAAGGATCACAGATTAATCGAATATCTACCAAATAAGTTTCCTGGATTAGAATTGATCCATGAAGATTTTTTGAAATACAATCTTAATGAATCTTTCGAAGGTTCCTTCCTTGTTATTGGAAACTTCCCTTATAATATTTCATCTCAGATTCTTTTTAAAGTAGCAGAGCATAGAGAAGTTGTGCCAGGAATGGTTGGGATGTTTCAAAAAGAAGTTGCCGATAGAGTGTCGGCTAAGCATGGAAACAAACAATATGGAGTAGTTACCGTTCTTATTCAGCTTTTCTTTGAAGTAGAAAAGATCGTTGATGTAGCTCCAGAAAACTTTAGACCTGCTCCAAAAGTTTGGTCTACTGTAATCAGATTAAAGAGAAAGCCAGCTGAAGATTTTGGAATTGGTTACGAAGAGATTAGAAAGGTGGTAAAGCTTGCATTTCTGCAAAGAAGAAAAGTGATGAATAACGCCATTAAAGCTATGTTAGGGAATTATAAAGGTGGAAATGAATGGTTAGATAAAGTCTTAAGATTAAGAGCTGAAGCATTAAGTGTGGAAGATTTTATCGAACTAACTAAAGTCTTAAAAGTATTGAATAATGGCTAAGGTTCTCATTACAGATGGAGTGCATCAATTATTAATTACTGGATTAGAAGATCGTAATTATGAAGTCGATTATCAGCCAAATATTAAATTGGATGAAGTTCATGCTATAATAAGCGATTACGAAGGGATCATCATTAATACAAAAACAGTTATAGATCGATCACTATTAGATAAAGCAACTCAATTAAAGTTTATTGGTCGTTTAGGTTCAGGATTAGATATAATTGATCTTGAATACACCCAAGAGAAAGGCGTTTATTGTTTTAATACACCTGAGGGAAATAGGAATGCTGTCGCAGAGCATGCATTAGGTTTAATTCTGAATTTATTTAATAACATAAATATCAGTGCTAATGAAGTTGCTAGTGCTGTATGGAACAGAGAGGAAAACAGAGGAGAGGAATTAGAGGGTAAGACGGTTGGAATAATTGGGTATGGTAACACGGGTCAATCATTTGCAAAGAAATTAAGAGGTTTTGATGTCGAGGTTTTAGGATATGACAAATTCAAATCTAATTTTGGTAACGAATTTGTAAAGGAAGTTCAGCTAGAAGAGATCTATAAAAAAGCAGATGTATTGAGCTTACATTTACCCTTGACAGATGATACCTTTAATTGGCTAGATGAATTAAGAATTAATAGGTTTGAAAAAGACTTCTATCTTATAAATACTTCTAGAGGAAAAGTGTTAAAACAAGCTGATTTGTTAAAATATTTACAAAAATCTAAAATTTTAGGTGCTGGTCTAGATGTGCTTGAAAATGAGAAATTAGCAACTTTTGATAAGGCCGAAAAGTATGTTTTTGAAGGTCTAAATTCCTTAAAAAATGTTATTATAACACCCCATATTGCTGGGTGGACGCATCAATCCAAGTTAAAGATTGCTCAAGTCGTTTTAGACAATATTGATCGTTATAATTTGGACGAAACCTTGT
>JBELBA010000111.1:0-7837 GCA_042095635.1 Chitinophagales bacterium | reverse complement strand
AAGAATCCTACACTAAGCCCAATACCAATCATTAAAGGATAATTATATTTAATCTCTGGTTGTGGTCTTTGGTGTTGCCTCTTCTTTTTTAGCATGTTAATAGAAATCATCAACATGAGAAGTCCAAAGAATAGAATCATTCCATTGTCTTTAGAAATATGTATTGGAGCTTCAAGAATCGTCTCCGGAATATTAGGAATGATAAATTGTCTAGTAAGATTGGTTGCAAGAGAAGAAGGAATAACAAATAGGATAGCTGTTGGGATACTTACATGTCCTCGTTTAAAAGCTTTAAATGCACCAAAACCTGCAGTTGAACCGACAACAAATAAAGAATAAGCGGTAGATAGAACAGCAGGTATACCAGCGATGTAATGTAATATAGGAACAGTTAAAATTGATCCACCTCCACCAATGAGGCCTAATATTAAGCCTATTAGCAATGCACCAATATACAATAGTAAATCAATCATGTTTAGTCCCTTAAGATTGAGTATACAAATATAGGAAAATAGTTACGCTAGCAACCGATTTTCATGATACGTTTTACAATAGGAATTTCGACTTCCATATTGTTGAGGTAATTAATTCTTCCAATTCCTCCAGGACTTAAACCATTTACTTCAATCAATTGATCACCGATAATGTCTATACCGGCAAAAATGATTCCGTCTCTTTTTAGTTGTTTTTTTACCAAACTGCAAATATGCAATTCTGTTTCTGATATACTATGAGGGATAGCTCTTCCACCTTTACTGCAATTGGTTAAATAATGGATCTCTCCAGGTATTCTTTTCATTGCACCTAAAGGTTCTCCATCTAATAATAGAATTCTGGTATCCCCTTTAGATACTTCTCTTATAAATTCTTGAACAACAATAATATCATTTTGTGTAGCGAAGTAATCCGTTAATTCTTTAATCCAAAATGGTTTATTGGTGTTTAATAGAATCACATCATTACCACCACTTCCCATATTTGGTTTTAGTATCCATTGTTGCTGATGCTGATTAGACTCTATATGGTCTATGGCTTCAAATTCATTATTGGCATAAAAGGAATTAGGAATATATTCAGACCCATTTGGGAAGATTTCTTCAATGTAATCTTTGTACCTCACTTTATTTAAACCTCTTAAACTATTAATAATTTTAGGCCCATTTAAAGTTGAAAGGTATTCTATTAATTTAGTATCCAGTGGAGGTACGTTAGAGTATACTATTATACTTAGATCATTTAGATCGATTTCCTCTTCTTCTAAGAATACAGTCTCGAAGAAAGAATAGATGTTTTCGATTTTCTGCCCATTGATTTTAAAAACCTTAGCAGTTGTTTCATCATAGTTAAGTTGATCTTGGTATATAATATATACTTCTTCATCGTTTGCGATAAGTGCTCTAATTACTCTTAGTACCGAGTCTGTTTTAGGATTTACAAACTTCCATTTGTAAATAAGAAACCCAATTTTCATATCATCAAAATTTGATTTTTAATAAATTACGTACATTTAATAGGAATAGATCTTGGATATTTTAATGTAAAAGAGGCTATAATTAAATCATATATGCACTTACACTACTGTTGATAAATATACGAACATGAAATATTGTTATTTGACTTCGCTATTTATGAGTTTGTCGAAAAGTATCAATTAAAATTTAATCCATTCTACTTCTTCTTATCAAATCAATTAAGTTTTTCATTCTCTATTATCCACTTGATTTAGTTTATAATTCTACAGTAACTCCAATCATCTTATTGCGTAATTTAGTTTACATTAATTTTATGCATGAGTAATCCTTTAGAAAATATAGACTTTTCGAGGTTCTTTTCACTCTCTGATAACTTACTTTGTATTTTAAATACATCATTTATATTAGAAGATTGTAATGACAGTATTATACCTGTTCTTAGTTATAATAAGGATGAGGTTATTGGCTGTAATTTCTTGGAATATGTGTTTGAGGCTGATATAGGACAGACTAAGCAGAAATTAGATCAGGTCATTCATAGCCAGCTTAATGATAAAATTGAGTTGGTTTGCCTTTTTAAGAATGGATTAGATAAGTACGTTTATATTCAATGGAACTTTTGCTACGATAAAGACAACGGGCATATTTATGCTGTTGGTCGTGATATTTCTTTAGAAATGAAGAACGAGCGAAAGCTTAACAATTATAAAAGTAGGATTAAAGAACTTCAAAGTATTGCTAAATTAGGTACTTGGGAGATGGATGTAAGAAATAGATCAATGTATTGGTCGGATACCATGTATATTCTATTTAAACGAAAGAAAAGATCAGGACCACCAACCTTTAGAGATTTCATTAATTCTGTAGTTGAAGATGATAGAATGGCTTTAATTGAAGCTGTAGAAAACTCTATTACAAACAACAAGAGTTATGAAGTTGAAGTAAGGCATAAAAATGAAGATGGCGATCTAATTTATGTAATTGCTAGAGGTATACCAATGGAAAAAGGCGGTTATGTTAAGAAGTTATTTGGAACCGTGCTTGACATCACAAAACAAAAGAAGGCAGAGGAAGATCTTTTGATTTCTAAATTGGAGGTAGAAAAATTGGTAAGAATTAAACAACAATTTTTAGCAAATATGTCTCATGAAATTAGGACACCTCTTAATGCGATTATTGGATTTACTGATATTCTTTCAGAATCTAATCATTTACAAGAAGTAAATAAGAAGCAAGTTAATTCGATTAAACAATCTGGTGATCATCTATTAGGTATCGTTAATGATATCCTTGATTTTACGAAGATTGAAGAAGGTGGAATATTCCTAGAATTAACTGCTATTAATTTAGAAGAACAATTAAAGATTACATATACAAAATACAAAGTCCTTGCAGATAAACGAGGATTAAACTTTGAATTAGATATCGCTAAAGATGTTCCTAATTATGTTTTTGGGGATGCTTTAAGGTTGCAACAAGTGATTGGAAATTTAGTTTCTAATGCTTTTAAGTATACAGTAAAAGGTACTGTTGCAGTAAAAGTGATAAAAGTAAGAGAAGACGATGGTAGGGCAGTTCTTAAGATTTCTATTATTGATTCAGGGATAGGAATTCCTGTTAATGAAGTGAATACTATTTTTGATAGTTTTACGCAAGTTTCTATTGATACTGCAAGAAAATATGGTGGTACCGGATTAGGTCTAACTATTGTAAAACATATAGTCGATCTGCACGGTGGAAAGATTGAGGTTAAGAGTAAATTAAGTAAAGGAACTGCTTTTGAGGTGACCATACCTTATAAGTTAGCATCTTCTGAGGACCTTATAGTTAAACAAGCGCTTCCTGAAGAGGAAATTGATATTGAGGGTTGGAAGATCTTATTATTAGAGGATAATAAAATGAACCAAGCCTTGACGAAGAATGTAGTAACAAGGTGGGGAGCTAGTATCGATATTGCAGATGATGGATTAGTAGGCTTGGCATATATTAAAGAAAATAATTACGATTTAGTATTAATGGATCTGGCTATGCCAAAAATGGATGCTTATACCTGTATATCTTGTATTAGGGAATTAAACAACGATAAATCTGAAATTCCTGTAATGGCTATGACGGCTCATGCCTTTGAAAGTGAAATACAGAAATGTAAAGAATTAGGCTTTAATGATTATATCTCCAAACCATTTAGAAAGAAGGAGCTAAAAGCAAAGATTTATTCTATGGTCATGGAAGGTGGTGCTTTTGCAGCATCTTCGAGGTCACGCAAGATGAATTAAAAAACAATGCGTTTAGAATTGCTATTGTCCCTTTTTAATGGATTATAGAGTATAAAGATCAGCGTTTAAAAATAAAAATGAATTAAGATGCCAACAGCCTTAATATTTGATTTAGATGGGACTTTATGGAATGCCTGTCAAACTATAGCGGAGGCTTGGGAAAAAGTAAGACAGCAATTTCAAGTTGATAGAAGTCCTATTACCAAAAAAGACGTAGAATCCATTTGCGGATTAACCACAGATCAAGTTTTCAAAATCATTTTTCCTAATGATTATAACAATCAAAAGTTGATAGATCAATGCTTAAGTGATCAGAGAGATTTATTAAATATTAAGGGCGGAGAACTTTATCCAAATGTTTTGGAAGGCATAAAAGCGTTAAGACTTGTTAAGAATCTATATATTGTAAGCAATTGTCAGACCGGATACATTGAAACCTTTATAAAAGTAAATAACTTGGAAGAAGTAATCTTGGATTGGGCTTGTTATGGAGATATTTTTGCACCAAAAGCAGAAAACATCAAAAGACTCATGACCAGAAACAATATTACCAAAGCAATTTATATAGGAGATACGCAAGGAGATAAAGATGCTGCAAAAGCCAATGATCTTCCTTTCGTTTATTGCAGTTATGGTTTCGGTACAGTAGATGGTTCGGATTACAATATCTCTGATTTTAGTGAAATAAAGGACATCAACTATGCATAAAGAAATGCATTGGAAATCTTTGAATAAGAAAGAGTTATTTAGAAATCAATGGGTAACTATGCATACGGAAGAAATAGCACTTCCTAATGGACATATCATTGAAGATTATGTAACGGTAAAATTTAACGATTGGATTGGTGTAATTGCACTTACGGATGATGATCATATTATTTTGGTTAAAGAGTATAGGCATGCAGTAGAAGCTGTTAATTACCATTTACCTGCAGGTATCATTGACGAAGGAGAAGCAGGTATCACAGCAGCAATAAGGGAATTAGAGGAAGAAACTGGTTACACCACTAACCAACCCGCAGAGTTATTGTTAAAGAGTTGCCCTGCACCTGCTAAGATCAATACTTGGAGTTCTATATATTTGATGAAGGATGTATGCTTAAAAGGAGCACAACAATTAGAAATTACAGAGAATATCATCGTCGAAAAAGTGGCTCTTAGTGATTTACGAAGCTACGTAGATGAAGGTAAGATAGTAGATACTTTTTCTATTGCTGGGATCTATAAAGCCTTAGATCAAATTAAAAAATAGAGTATTAAACTTTAAGCAGTAATGCTTGTCTAAAGGATATGAGAAAAATTCTACTGTTTTCGCTGATATGTTTTACTGTTCAGCTTTTTGCACAACAAAGACAAAATGGGAGACCCTATTTGGATCCTTCCAAGACGGCATTGATAAAAGGTAAAATCAACACTGCATCAGGTGAGCCGATCCCTTATGCATCTATTGGTGTATACAAGATAATAGGACAAGATACTATCCTTAAAAAAGGTGCTGCATCAGATCAAAATGGATATTTTGAACTAAGAATTAAGAAAGACGCAGTGATAAGTTTACAGTTTTCGTTCTTGTCTTATCGTAGCAAATGGATGCATAATGTTACTGCTAATAATACCTTATCGCTTGGGATTATTGTATTAGAAGAGAATGATGAATTGCTTAATGAAGTTATTGTTGAGGCGGATAAAAGCCAAATGGAATTAAAGTTAGATAAGCGTGTCTTTAATGTAGGTAAAGACTTAACCAATAAAGGAGCAAATGCTTCTGATATATTAGAAACTGTGCCTTCTGTAGAAGTAGATATGGAAGGTAATGTAAGTCTAAGAGGAAGTGAGAATGTAAGAATATTGATAGATGGTAAACCATCAGGTTTATTAAGTGGAAATTTGGCAGATGCATTAAAACAATTGCAAGGTGATCTTATAGAAAAGATAGAAGTTATTACTAATCCATCCGCTAGATACGATGCTGAAGGGGAAGTAGGGATTATCAATATTGTATTAAAGAAGGATAAACAAAAAGGTACAAGCGCTAGCGTAAATGTTACGACAGGTTTGCCTCATAATCACAGGGTTAATACAAGCTTTAGTTTAAGGAAAAAGAATTACAGCATCTTTGGAGGCGCTAATGGCGGCTATTCTAATGGCATAGGGGGTGGTACTTCCTTGCAGACCTATACTTTCCCAGATACTAATTATTCTTACAATAGAAATAGACAACATGCAAGAGCAAGATTAAGTCAGATGGGAAATATTGGAACTGAGATTAATGTCAATAAGACCGATATGTTAAGTATATCTGGTTCTGTATCTGGACATCAAGGTGAAAATAAAACTACGATTGATTATTTGGATTATGATATAGATAATATACTTACTGCAACAGAACAAAGAGTTGAAATAGAAGAGAGCAATAATATGAATGCTAATGCTACTTTAGCTTATTATAAAGGTTCTAAGGAAAAAGATAAAGAATGGAATACGGTCTTAAAACGAATTTATAGCGAATCGGATGAAATTGGTTTAATAACAGAGACTGTCAATGATATTATTAATCCAGTATTACAAAGAACATCAACGATAACAAATGATCAGACCTGGTATTTTCAAAGTGATTTCATTTATCAAATTAAGGAAGATAGCAAGTTTGAGACGGGAGTTAAAACCACTTCGAATGTTATGGACACAGATTATGGTGTTAGTAATGATCTTGGATATATCATTAGACCAATTGAAGAATATGATAATCACTTAATCTATGAAGAACAAATTAGTGCTGCTTATATGATGTATGGATCTAAACATGGATCTATAGCTTACCAAGTAGGATTAAGAGGGGAGTACTCTGATATAACTACTAGTCTTTTACAGACTAATGAGATCAATCCAAGGACATATTTAAATTGGTTCCCAAGTGCGCATTTATCTTATGAAATGTCTGAAAACACCTCTTTGCAGGCGAGTTACAGTAAAAGAATTAGTAGACCTAGGCATTGGTGGTTAAATCCATTTTATGGTCTTAGTGATGATAGAAACTTTTTTACAGGTAATCCTAATTTAGATCCCGAATTAACAGATGCATACGAATTAAGTTATTTAAAGAAATTTGATAAAGGATCTGTATTAGCTAGTGCTTATTACAGACTCACGGACAATGTAATGCAGCGAGTTACTTTAGTAGATAGTATTGGTAATACAGTAATGAAACCTTTTAATATTGGGACAGAAGATGCTTATGGATTAGAAATTAATGGACAGTACAATGTCAATAAAGCTTGGACAACCAGTACCAATATTAATTTCTTTAGAAGTATTATAGAAGGAGAATATGAAGGTTTAGCATTAAATGCAAATGCATTTAATTATAGAGTAAAACTTAACTCTAGATGGCGATTAAAGAAAGGTTGGAAAGCACAGACTTCTTTTAATTATAGAGCTCCAGCACAAAGTCCTCAAGGAAGAAGATTAGCTATTTATCATTGGAATGGAGGATTTTCTAAGGACATATTAAAACGTAAAGGGACATTAACTTTTACAGCTAGAGATATCCTTAACTCCAGAAAACGAAGAAGTATTACGGAAGGACCTTTCTATTATTTAGATGCTGAGTTTCAGTGGAGGTCAAGAAGTGTTACTTTAAACTTTAGTTATAGATTTAACCAAAAGCCCGGAAGAAAAAGAGGTAGTGGATCAGATTACGATGCTGGAGACATGGACATGGGCATGTAATTTATTAACTTTAGACTATGAGTAAATTGAAGCTTGCAGTGATCTATGGTGGGCAGTCCACAGAGCATGATATATCTATAAAATCAGCAACAAGTATTGTCAATGCATTAGACAGATCTAAGTATGAGATTAGTTTAATTAAAATCGATAAAGATGGAACATGGAACACTATGTCTGGCGATGCTATTAATACTGCAGAAAGAATTGCACCAATAACACTTGTAAAGGATAAAGATCAAACCAAGATCTTCAATTTAACTACTAATTCATTCGATCAAAATATCGATATTGCCTTTCCGGTATTACACGGTATGCAAGGAGAAGATGGTACTATTCAAGGATTAGATCGGAAGAGCGTCG
>JBELBA010000110.1:0-7854 GCA_042095635.1 Chitinophagales bacterium | reverse complement strand
CCTTTATATAAGTACTTTTCTAATATCGCACTTACATTATTGCAAAACCTCTTATTAAATCAAAAGTTATCCGAATACCATACTGGATACAGAGCATTCTCAAGGGAAGTAATTGAAGCTATTAATCTAGAAGAAAATTCAAATGATTTTGTATTTGACAATCAAATGTTAGCACAGATCTTCTATGCTGGCTTTGAGATTGGAGAGGTTACTTGTCCGACTAAGTATTTTGAAGAAGCATCTTCCATAAACTTTAGCAGAAGTGTAAAATATGGCTTAGGGGTAATAGCGACTTCCTTAAAATATAGATTGCAAAAAATGGGCTTAATTAAATCTAAACTCTTTAGTTAGTTTTAGCTCTTTTCAACACTGTCCAAGCATTTGCTTGTTCAAATATTTCCAAATGAAAATGAGATTGAAAATGTGCTGCTTTCTTTGATGGACAGATGAAATAGACATCTTTATTTATTGGCTTTGTAAGGAGATGATGTTTTCTTTCTTTAGCAGGTAATAATTCAATTTGGTCTGCACTTGGCGCTTTCTTAGTATAGAAATATTGCGCATAGCTTTTAGCTCCTAATACCTGAATATAGTTATCGTTTTGGTTAACAGATTGTAATAGATCTATATAAGTTCCTTGGCTCATTATTTCAATTTTGGGAGCAAATTGAAAGATCGTTAAAGCTATTATAATTGCATTAGAATAAAAGGCGATAAAGAAAGCCTTTTTATTATTGATCTTGCTGTATAAATAAGCAAGGATATTACTTAAAAGTAATATTAAGCCAAATAATAACTCCCAATAGTACCAATTAGGATTGTCTTTCATTTTCAATCTTGCCCATTCATCAGAAATATAGTCGTCCCAAATTTCTGGGCTTGCCATAAAATAAACTAAGCCTATTAGTGCAAAGGATAAAATACATCCAATAATTAAAAAGTAGTTCCAGTTAAATCTATGATGGACACCTTGTTTTAATTGATGATACAAGTAATGGCTGATTATATAACTTAATGGTAAATAACAAAGCGATGAATAATGAACAATTTTCGTTTCAACGATGGTAAATAATATTAAAACCGTTAAAAATGTAATCCATGATAATTGCAATAATTTACCATGTTCTAATTGAGATAATTGTTTAGTATTAATGCAGTTAAAAATAAAAGCAGACATTGGGAAACAACCGATTAATATCACTAAGAAATGGTAATAAAAAGGTTGCTGATGTCCTGCAACCGGTTGCCTAAATAAATCAATCTGATAAAGTATAAAGTCTACGATATAGTCACTTCCATTATTGATATAATCATACAAAAACCATAATCCTGGTATAGTGATAGTGCTTAGAGCAATTATAACCGCATGCTTGATATTGATGCATTCTCTTTTCCAATTAATGAGATGATAAATAGCAATTACTAAACCGTAGATTAATATGGCAACAGGACCTTTAGTTAATACTGCCAAACCAATACTGATACCTGATAATAGAGGATATAGTATGCGATTTCGATTTAACCCTAAATAATAAAGAATAATCCCAAAAAATATAAAAGTATTGAACCATGGATCTATAATTCCAGATTTAAAGTATAGCAATGGAAGGGTAGAGCATAAATAGCAGCTTGCCCATATTAATCCAAAGAACTGATCTTTTAATTTCCTTCCTAAGAATAATAATAGGTTAGCACTGATAACCCCTAATAAAGCATTTGGAAATCTAGCAGCAAACTCATTAATTCCAAATACTTTCATAGATAAGACTTGCAGCCAAATAAAGAATGGAGGCTTCTCCCAGAACATTTGAAAGTTGATTTGAACTCGGAGATAGTCTCCTGTTACAATCATTTCTCTAGCTGCCTCTGCAAAGTTTATTTCATCCCAATCGAACAAATGACTTTGTCCTAAAAATGGAAAGAATAAAAACATACTCAAAACACTAATGATAAGATGATATTTAATGTTTTTACTCAAGGTTGAATTTGCTTTGCATCCAAGGTTTTAAATATTGTATAATAAAGCTTGCAGTCATTCCTATAAACGCACCAACATATACATCAATAAAGAAGTGTTGACGTAAATACATCCGACTTAAAGCAATTAATATAGCAAGAGCTATCAATATGTACTTAATTCTTTTAGATTGGATATTGAAGATTAATGTAAATGCGATTGCAAATGCAGAAGTAGTATGTCCTGAAGGGAAACTTAAATATTTAGAAAGTTCGATTCCGGTTGGTACACTGATTTCTTTATAGATATCTAATCCTTGTAATTCGAAATATTTCACTGGCCTAGGGAGCTGAAAAAATCTTTTTAGTACTTGGGTAATAATTCCACTAAAAGTATAAGATAGTAAAAGTAAAGAGCCTAATAATCTTCGTTTAATGAAGATAATTAGTGAAAGTATGATCAGAAACCATCCATCTCCTAAAAAAGTAATTGCAGAAAATATTGCATTATTGATAGGGTTAATAATTGGATCTAATAATTTGATATCAGCACCTTTTTCAATAAACGCTAATGGACTAAAAAATATTAGGATTATAAATCCAATTAGCAACCAATTCTTATGTTCAAATTTTTGAATCAAGATTTTTTCTTTAACCAAGGCAATTTTAATTTTCTTTCTAACGTAACTCGGTACGTTAAGTATATACCAAAAGGTAAGAAAATAAGTACAGGTAACCACATCCCCATAGCAGGGCTTATATTACCTGCTTTTGCTGTTTTTTCACCAATCATCGATATAACATGAAAAATGATATACATTACAATGGTATATACAAATGGCCATCCAAATCCTCCTTTTCTAATAAAAGCTCCTAATGGGGCCCCAATTAAAAAGAAAATCATACAAGAGATAGCCAAAGTAAATTTTCTATGCCATTCGATTTTGTGTAATCTAACATCTTTCTTAATCGATGATAGTCTGTCATTATAGAATTTACTTGTAGACTTAATGTTTCTGCAAGTTCCTAGTGCTTTATTAACTATTCTAGACTGAATCGGAGTTTTGAATTTCTCTAGGAATGTTCTTTCTGTATCCTTAGCTTCTTTAATATTAGTGTTTGAAGTATCATAGACTAAGGAACGATGCAGGAAGTAATTATTAGTACTTTTTCCTAATCGTTTAAATTCTTTTTGAGGTCGTCTTCTAATAGAATCAATCGCATGGTTAAGCTGACTGATTGTTAACATCGAATGAGAATTCTTGAAGAAGTTTTCATTGCTTTTTTCAAATGCAAAACTGGACATATCAAAAGGTTTATACCAAGTTTCAAATGTTATTCTAGAATGCTCATAGGTTTTGTCTTTCTTCTTTTGTTTCTTAATAACTTCTTCATATTGAGCACCATTCTCTAATTCAAAGATCATCATTTGACCATCATTAACATTTTTAAATTCTCCCTTTTTTGCTCTTAATACATTAATATTTCCTCTGCCAGACCTATGGTCGTATATCAATACATCTTCTACTTTTTTATTGTCTTTATCTTTTTTATCGATCCTAATTGTAAAGCCATCAATCTCCTTATAAAATGCTTTTTCTTCTAGCCCAAAGGTGGGTGCTTTATCTCTAATGTCGTGTAGTAAAACTCTTACTTTAAGCGCAGAATAGGGTAGATAATAATTAGAGATTAAGAAGGCGCCAAAACAAATAAATACCATGAATAGTATATTACCTCTCATGGCTTTGAATAAGGAAATACCTGATGATCTGATAACGACTAATTCATATTGTTCTCCTAGATTTCCATAAGTCATTAGAGATGCTAGTAACACTGCTAGAGGCAATGCCATTGGTGTTTTGTAGGATACTAGGAAAAAGAGGAATTCGAAAATGGTTGTCCAATCTAAACCCTTACCAATAATTTCATCCATCCAGATATATAAGAACTGACAGACAATCACAAATAAGGAGATAAAGAATGTAATGAAAAAGGTAGGAATGAAATAGGTAAATATAAGTTTGTCTAGCTTTTTCAGGCTTAGTAAGTTGCTAATGGATTCAAAAATGTCGTAAGAATTATTATTCATCTCCAAGTAAGTAGCCTAATTCTTTTGCTTGTAAAGTCCATAGTAGTTTATAGTCATCAACTTCATCTGCATTGGCAAAATCCGTAATCACTAAAGCTATATCATCAGTTATTGCATTTTTATCAATCAATAGTTCAAAATATTCTTCTTCATTTTCATTTTCAATAATCCGAAAACGCATAGATTTATTTTTTACTTTTTTGATTAAGGTAGTATGCACAATGATGTCATCCCATTCCCAACGAAATATGTCTTCGTTTTCTTGTGCCTCAACTTTGTTTGCAAACCACTTTGCCAAACCATAATCTGTTGAGATATACTCATATAGCTTAGATATCGTTGTTTCAAATGGGAATTCCATTTCAAATTTAGTCCTTATGTTCATTGTGATACTAATTTTCATGAAAATTAAGCCTTTCAATACTAAAATTGAAATAAATCGAGTTTATATGGGTGACATGAAAGTAAAAATGCAATAGAAAAGTGTTATCTCATTTTACCAGCGCAATTATTCACTTAAACAATTCATATAAATGAGACAAGTAAGAATAACGAAATCCATCACTAACAGAGATTCGAAAGCATTAGAATATTATTTAAAAGACATTAATAAAATTGATCAGATTGGGGTGGATGAAGAAGCCGAACTGACACAATTAATTAAAAACGGAGACGAAAATGCCTTAAGTCGATTAATAACCGCCAACTTAAGGTTTGTGGTGTCTGTAGCAAAACAATATCAAAATCAAGGTTTAAGTCTATCCGATTTAATCAACGAAGGGAATTTAGGTTTGATAAAAGCAGCTAATCGATTTGATGAAACCAGAGGCTTCAAATTTATCTCTTATGCAGTATGGTGGATTAGGCAAGCAATTCTTCATTCTTTAGCAGAACATTCTAGAATGATAAGAATGCCACTTAATAGAGTTGGAGATGTTTCTAAGATTTATAAAGTATTTTCCCAGTTAGAACAAGAATATGAAAGAGAACCAACTATATATGAAATGTCAGATTTGTTGGATCTTAAACCAACAGATATTTCAAGAGTCATTGCAGTATCTGCCAAACATAAATCAATAGATGCTCCATTATTAGATGGAGAGAATAGTTCTTTAAAGGAAGTGATTGAGGATCCAGCTTCTGATCAATTTGAAAGAAAGCTTTTAATGGATGAATCCTTATCTATCGAATTGAAGGATTTATTGAGATGTTTAAATGATAGACAGCAATTAATTGTTCAATTGTATTTTGGTATCGGAGAAAAGTATGCTTGGTCGCTGGAAGATATCGGACTTAAAATCGGTTTAACCAGAGAAAGAGTAAGACAAATTAAAGACAAAGCTGTTCTAAAATTAAGAGCAAGTTCTAGAACGGAACGTTTAAGAACCTTCTTTGGATAATTATTTTTTCTTAAAATGAAGGAAAAGCAATCGGCCCAATAATAGGTCTCTATTATTATGGATAACAGGTGCTTTCTTAATAATTGTATTGAACCATATAAAAGGTTTGATAAAAGCTAGTATCCATCTAGAAGAAGATTGTCTTCTATCTATAGCATATTGGGCGGTGTTAAATCCATGTTTGACACCAATATATTGATATTGATTTACTGTTCTGGAAGCTATATGTTGCATGCCGTCATAGTTGTTAAAGTCTAATGGACCGAAACCATAATAGAATCCTCTAAACAAAAATCTAATTCTAGATTTTAAAGAAAGGATATTAGGCGTAGATAAGAAAAAGGAACCTCCAGGTTTTAGCACTCTATTTACTTCTGCGAAGAATTGTTCATGATCTAAGATATGCTCTGATACTTCAATGGCTATTGCAATATCAATGCTGTTATCCTCATAAGGCAAAGTTTTTGTGATATCAGCCCGTGTGCATTGGATTTGATCGAAATGGAATATACTAGGGTTTAGATCGCAAGCCTTCACTTTAAATCCTTTATCATGCAATGCTTTAGTAAAAGCACCATGACCCGCTCCAATATCTAATACATTAGTATCAGTATTAAAGCTTTGTTGCTCAAAGTATTTCAAGAACTTCTGATGCGTTCCAGGCATTGCTATTGCTTTAATTTCTTCCATTTTATAAAGATATTATTTAATAGTAAATGAAGTACGACCTTATAAGATTAATATTATATGCTACTGAAACGTTGATTTATTTTACTGGAATTCGGAAATTCTGTATCTTTGTGGCTTAGAAAAATTAGAATATATGTTTTCAAATTTATCAGATAGGTTAGACAAAGCGTTTCAGAACCTGAAAGGGCAAGGACAAATTAGTGAAATTAACATCGCTGCGACAGTTAAAGAAATTAGAAGAGCTTTAGTTGATGCGGATGTTAACTATAAGATAGCAAAAGAATTTACTGATAAAGTAAGAGATAAAGCTTTAGGGCAAGATGTAATTACTACAGTTAATCCAGGACAATTATTAACAAAGATTGTACAAGATGAGTTAACTGAGTTAATGGGATCAAGTATTACTGATATTAATTTAGTTGGAAACCCTGCTGTTATATTAATGTCTGGATTACAAGGTTCTGGTAAAACAACGCTAACAGCTAAGCTTGGAAATCATTTATCTAACAAGAAAGGTAGAAAGGTATTATTAGTTGCTGGTGATGTATATAGACCAGCTGCAGTAGATCAGTTAAAAGTTTTAGGAGAGCAAATAGGCGTTGAGGTATATGCTGAAGTAGGTAATACTGATCCTGTAGAAATTGCTAATAATGCTATCAAGCATGCCAAGCTGCATAGTTTTAATACAGTAATTGTGGATACTGCTGGTCGTTTGGCTGTAGATGAAGCGATGATGACTGAGATTGAAGCTATCAAGAAAGCTGTTAATCCTTCAGAAACTTTATTTGTTGTTGATGCAATGACGGGGCAGGATGCAGTTAATACTGCAAAAGCTTTTAATGATAGAATTGATTTTGATGGTGTTGTATTAACTAAGTTAGATGGAGATGCAAGAGGTGGATCTGCTTTAACAATTAAATACACCGTTAATAAACCAATTAAATTTATTGGTACTGGAGAAAAGGTAGATGCTTTTGAAGTATTCCATCCGGACAGGATGTCTCAGAGAATTCTAGGAATGGGAGATATTGTTTCTTTTGTAGAGAAAGCACAAGAACAATTTGATGAGAAAGAAGCTCAAAAATTACAGAAGAAGATTAGAAAGAACCAATTAAACTTTAACGATTTCTTAGATCAATTGAACCAAATTAAGAAGATGGGTAATATCAAAGATCTATTAGGAATGATCCCAGGTATGGGTAAAGCAGTTAAAGATGTAGATATTGATGATAATGCATTTGGTAAGATCGAAGCGATCATTTTCTCTATGACTCAAGAAGAAAGAGAGCATCCTACTTTATTGAATGGAAATAGAAAGAAGAGAATTGCTGCAGGTTCTGGTAATACTTTACAAGAAGTAAATCAGTTTATCAAGCAGTTCGATCAAATGCAGAAAATGATGAAGACGATGCAGAAGATGTCTTCAATGGGAAGAGGAATGGGTTCATTCCCTTTTAAATAGTTTTTATTTTAGTGGAATTAGCGTAACTTCGCATTCCGAATTATTTTTTTAACATTAATCGATTGGCTTTTAAGTCAATAGGTTTTTAAAGCACATTTTTATGGCAACAAAAATTAGATTAGCAAGACATGGTAGAAAGCAAAGAGCATTTTATCATATCGTAATTGCAGATTCAAAAGCACCAAGAGATGGTAAATTCATCGAAAAAATTGGTACTTATAACCCAGTAACTCAACCTGCAACTATCGAATTAGACG
>JBELBA010000109.1:0-8010 GCA_042095635.1 Chitinophagales bacterium | reverse complement strand
CTAGAAAAGACCATTATGAAATTCATTTTCATAGTTATGGAGACTTCTCATTAAACATATTAGTCTATATCTTTTTTGAGGCACCAAATTGGAGTGAGGAATTAGTAGCAAGACATGAGTTTAATTTAGAAACCAAAAAGTTAGCTGAAGCTTTAGGAATCAACTTCGCTTTCCCTACTCAAACAATTCAAATAGAGCAATTTCCTGGACAAGAGAGTTTAAGTCCTGATTATAAATTGAAACCTCAAGATCAAGAGGAAGAACTTAAAAAGTATTTAGCTGGATTTAAAGAAAAATATCCAGGTAAATCTTAATTGTTTTTTCTACGTTTTAGTACTGACTTATGAAACAAGTACTTTTATTTATTGTTTGTAGACTTCTTCAACATAAATCTAGTGCGCAGCGTGAAAAATTCCAATTAGAAGGAAAAGAATCTAACTGGGTAGGCTGGTAATCTATAAATACTGAACAGCATTTGGTCCCTCACACATAATTAAATCTAACATGCTCATGTTAGATTTAAATCCAATTTTTTCTTCAAATATTTGCATGTAAGGTTGATGCATAAAACCTTCAATATTAACTTCGGATGGCAACAAATGGTTTCTTGCATCTATAAATAAGTCTTCTTGATAATCCGTGTGATAATCTTTAGTATACAATAACTCCTTTTCTTGTTTAAGTGCTTTAAAAACAAATTGGTGTATTGCATGCTGTAAATCAATTAGCCTATCATATTTAACTTCGTAAATAGCTTTTATCTGGTCAATGTAATGCTCGAAGAAAGGTGCATTCTTATATAAAGTATGAATTGTATGTAAATGGCTCTTAGACCAATTTTCTGCATAAGAAATGGCTACTTCATCCATGGATTTCTTAGACTTTCCTTTCTCTAAAGGAATAGATAAATCTAAAATTCCATTTGGCCCAGGTAATTGCATTTTATTTCTAAAAGAACGCTTAACAAAATGTTCTTTGCTTTCTATATGAACTAGATCTATTCTTAACACTAAAGAATAAAACAAGATACAAGGCCAATATTGATTTTCAATAATTAATTCCCTCATAACAAAAAAAGCCTCGACTCTCGTCGAAGCTTACTTATATATCTTTTTAGAATATAATTTAGAAATCATCGTCATCGTCACCTTCTACGGGCAGGAATTCGAATTCTACATCACATAATTTAGCATATTCCTGCCCTGCCATTTCCATATCCTCATCATCTTCATCATATACCCACTTAACTCTCACTTGCTTTCCAGCTTGCTTCAATTTTTCAAAACGAGTAAAGATATCTAAGAAGATTTTAGAGCTTGCCGTATTAAAATATTCTAAAGCAAACTCAAACTGAGTAACTTCATTTGGACTTTTTAAGTATTCCTCTAACCAATCAATGATTGGCTCAAAGAAAGCATTTGTATCCTCAGGTAAACTGCAACCTGAAATTTCAAAATGATCGTTTCCTTTATCAAAAATAACTTTTGGTGTATCTCCTGTACCTTCTAGCATTAAACTATCCATATTATTCTTTTAATTCCCTTCTCACTCTTGTCAATAATGAAAAGAACGAGTATGTATCATCAATTTCTCTAAAACTATATTCTAATTCTTGTGCAGATCTTCTAGCTATATCTAACAATCCCAAACCAGCACCACCTCTTTCGTGGATTCTTCCACCTTTAATTACCGCAGCATATTGGTCAGATATTCCAGCTTCATCCAAAGTGTTAATGTTCACTAACTGCTTTTCTAAATCTGCAACATTCTTTTTCATCATAATGTTACCAGTAATAATAAAATAATCTTGATCTTCTATTCCAATCATAAAAATAGAAGACATGCTTTTTTCATTAGGTACTTCTAAATTATGTCTATTGATATTTTGAAGACATTCAACCATAATATTGAAGACTCTTTTCTTTACCACCTTCTTATCACCAGTATTTCTAAATTTCTCTCTAGCCAAAGACAAGAATGCTTTCACTAATTCCTGATTTACCATACCATGATGCACTATAATGATATTCCCACGATTTAAATCTTCGTAAAAACTCGCTAGTTTATCTATATCAAGTATGTCATCCGTGTTTTCCAGCTGCATTCAAAACTTTTTAGGTGTCTACGACCTTTCTCAATAAAAGATGTGTATACAGCCAAAAAAAAGTAATTTATTTTGATTTCGCAACCATTTTTTACATATTAGTTTAAATAAAATCGAAAGCTTTTGAACTATTTACAAGTTGATTTTCAATTAGACAGCAATCAGCAAGAAATACTTATTGCCTATTTATCACAATTACAGTTTGATTCTTTTGAACAAAATGAACAAATATTAAAAGCTTTTATAGAAGAAAGTAATTTTGATAAAAGTGCTTTGGACAGTTTACTTTCTGAATTAAACATTTCAGATTATCAATTAAGTGAGTTAGAAAATAAAAATTGGAATGAAGAATGGGAAAAGAATTTTCCTGATACCAAAATAGGTGATCAAATACATGTGAGAGCAACATTTCATGATAAGGACCCTACTATTAAAACTGAAATTGTTATCGAACCAAAAATGTCTTTTGGTACTGGTAACCATGCTACTACTTATCAAGTAATGGAAGCAATGCTTGATATAGATTTCAATCAAAAATCTGTTTTTGATATTGGTTCTGGTACAGGCATATTAGCTATATTAGCAGAGAAATTTGGAGCCAAAGAAATTCTTGCTATTGATCATGACGAATGGTGTGTGACTAATATGCATGAAAACAAAAGCTTGAATTATTCTTCTATTGAAATTGAAGCTTGTAATTTACTTATTGAAGGAGATTTAGATAGGTTAATTAAGGATAAAAAGTTTGATATCATACTTGCTAACCTTAATAGAAACCTTTTAGATGCAACCTTTCCTCAAATAAAGAGTTTATTAAATAAGGATAGTATTCTAATTACAAGTGGTTATTATGTTGCGGATGCAGATCACATAGAACAACAAGTAAATAATGCATTAGGGCTAAGTAAAGTAAATCAATTAGTTAAAAAAAATTGGACAGTTAATGTCTTTAAATAATAGATGAAAAAGATCATTTTCTTAGTCATATTATATGTTTCTATTTTTGGTCATTCTTATGCTCAAAAGAAATCAAGAGAGTTTAATACTGATCCTGCTGTTTTCATTAAGGAGTTTAGTACTTATATCGAAAATTCTAACCGATCAGATTTATTAGAATTTATGAAAGCTTTCAATAAAAAATGGAAGAATGAAGAAATAACAACTAATGAGAAATCTGATATCATTAACATGATAAACATCATGAGGAAAAGGAAAATGAACATTCCTTACCAATATGATTATCTGTTAGCTCTTAAATCTTTTAGGAATTCAGCTTTAGACTTCGAGCAGTATGAAGATTGGCATAATATGGCAGTCAGAATTCTTGAAACCGCTAAAAGAGGTAAACACACTGAATTTAAAAACTTTATAAAAAACACTGGTTCTTTATTTGAAAGCAGAGCGATCTATGTATCCAAAGCAAGGTCATGGATAATTGAAGAAGTTGAGATCCAGTTTAAATACGACAAAGACAGTATCCCTTTCATTCATATACCCAATACTAAATTAACTGGATTTACCAATAAAGACTCTATTAGAATCTACAATACAACTGGAGATTACTACCCTCTAACATTTGAGTGGAAAGGAAGAGGAGGACAATTAAACTGGGAGAAAGTATTTATCGACCCCACGGAAGTTTATTGTGAATTACCAGAATATGATATTAATGTTCAAAAGTCTGAATTTAAAGTGGATAGTGTTCAATTACACTATACTACTATCTTTAACAAACCATTATATGGATCTTTACATGACAAATTAAAGTCTAATGTAAAAGCTGAGAAAAACACTTATCCTCGATTTATATCCTATGAAAAATCCTTAGAAATAAGTTCTATAACAAAAGGAGTAAAGTATGTTGGAGGATTTAGTTTAATAGGTCCAAAGATTATTGGATCTGGAGATTTAGACAATCCAGCTCGTCTATACTTCTATAAACAAGATAGCCTGTTCATCTTTGCTAAATCTAAAAATTTCTCCATTAAAATGGGAGAAAAAGTAGTCTCAGATAGAGCCCAAGTTTCAGTATACATCCGTTTAGATTCATCACAACATAAAGATTCAATTTTTCATGCTGGTGCTAAATTAAGGTTGAATATTGATAGTAATGAGGTTCAAATCATGAGAGGCGAGCACGGAATTCAAAGAACAGCTCTACACAATACTTATCATCAGTACGATATGTATGTAGAACAAATCAATTGGAAACTTGGTTCTGATAATATTGATTTCTCTATGCTATCTGAATCTGCAGGACCTGCAATTTATGAGTCTTTTGACTATTACAAGGATAATAGGTTTACCCAATGGAAATCAACATTAGACTACAATCCACTATCTAACATTAAGCGATTCTGTGAAAGGGAAGCGTTTATGGATTCTATCGCTGCTATCGATATTGCGAGATCCTTAAACCCTAATCTTAAAGTAGAACATATAAGAAGACTCCTTTATAAACTTACTGAAGAAGGATTCTTGATTTACGATCAGGAAAACGAATATGTACACGTTAGAGAGAAAACATTTAAATATGTCGCAGCGCATGCAGCCAACTTTAATGTGAGGTTTGCAGATAAAGTAGATTTTGATGCCATCAGGTTAATTTCAAATAATGGAAAGAGTGCTAACTCTAAGATGAATCTGATCAGTAATAACATGAAACTTGCTGGAGTTAGAAAAGTATACCTTTCGGATTCTCAGAATGTAGTTATTCATCCAGAGCGTGGTTCTGAGATCACTTTAAAATCAAGAAGAGACTTTGAATTCTTAGGTAAAATTGAAGCAGGATATTTAGAATTATTTGGATCTGGATTTTACTTCACTTACGATAATTTCTTAATCAATATGGCGAAAGTAGATTCCTTTAGATTACTACTTCCTAATCCTAATTACGACCCTAGAATGGCAAGAAACCCTCATGCAAATCCATTGCAGAAAATGAAATTAAGACCTATTGAAACTACCGTTAATAATATGGTAGCAATTCTTAGAATTGATGATCCCTTAAATAAATCTGGTTTAAGAAAACAACAATTCTCGACTTATCCAGAATTAGAATCTTTAGATTATTCTTATGCATACTATGATAAGAAAACCATTCATGACGGTGTCTATAAACGAGACAAGCCATTCTATTTTAGACTAGATACATTTGTATTGGATTCCATCAACAACCTGCAGCCAGAAGGTATTACATTTGGCGGAACAATAGTGTCTGCAAATATCTTCCCCGACTTCCAAGAAATATTAAGATTTAGAGATCATGATTGGTCTTTAGGTTTTGTGCATGAAACACCAGATACTGGATACCCTACTTATAATAGAATGGGCGCAGGAAAAGGGACCTTTTATGATACCATTGACTTAAGTAATCAAGGACTTAGAGCTAAAGGAATGATTGAATATATCGCCTCAGAATCTTATTCTAAGAATGTGATATTCTATCCAGATTCTGCCTATGCAAATACGGACAGTTTTGTTGTACACAAAGGTGATTATAATGGTGCATCCTTCCCTAAAGTAGAAGCAGATTCTGTATTAACTTTTTGGAAACCATACAAAGACACCATGTACATTCAAACCAGAGGTGAACCATTTATTATGTATGATGGTGAAGCAGAGTTCCGGGGTAAGTTAATGGTTACCCCATGGGGACTATATGGAGACGGAAAGATGAAAATCATGGAAGCCACCATGACATCAAAGTCTTTTAGACTAAACGCAGATGACTTTGGTTCTAAAAACATGGTTTTAGAAATGAGATCCAGAGATCCTAAATACCTTGCATTAGCTGCCATAAATCTAAAAGGTAATATTGATATGCTAAATAGGACTGCAGAATACAACTCTAATGATAAAGAAGCCTACCATCAAATGCCTTACACACAATATACCACTAATATGGATAATATTAAATGGGGGATGGACGAACATGAAGTTCAATTAGCTAGTACAAAAGATGTTAAAAAATCTTGGTATAGATCTGTTCATAAAAAACAAGACTCTCTAGACTTTAACGCAACTGGTGGTTATTGGTATTTGGACAGTGCCAGAAATACATTATTGTGTAATGGTATACCTTATTTACCAATTGCAGATGCCAGAATCTTTGTAGACTCTGGGGAAGTATTGATTTATCCCAAAGCTAAAATGGACACCTTAAGAAATGCTGTTTTAAAAGCAGATACAGATTCATTTTACCATGAAATATATCAGTCTGTACTTAATGTGCAAAGTAAATACAAATACAGAGGCCAAGGGATATATGATTATATCAATAAGACGAAGAAACCTCAACAAATATTCTTCGATAAAATTAGAACAGAGCAATACATTGATGAAGATTGGTTAAAAGATGACAATAAATGGGAAACTCATGCTACAGGTAATATTTCTGAAGAACAAGAATTTGAGTTGAACCCAAAAATTGGATTTAAAGGTAAATCTCATGTATATGCCATTGATGAATTCCTAACTTTTGAAGGTTATGCTAAAGTTTATGAAACACATGAATTGGTAGAAACCGATTGGTTCTCTTTTTCTTCTATGATTGATCCTAACAATATGAGTATTGAGATCAAAAATCCAAGAAATGAAAGAGAAAGACCATTACACACAGGTTATCATCTTAAAGGAACTGGTTATAAAACACCTTACTATACTTTCTTAAATACGAAAGTTAATGAAGGTCATCACTCTGTATTTACCACAGAAGGAATTTTGCAAATGAATGAAAAAATTAGTGAGGTTACTATTGGTAAGAGAAGTAAATTAGTTGATGGAAGTTTGGTAGGACAAAAGTTAGTATTTAATGATTCGACAGGATTTGTCTATAGTGAAGGTAAATTTGACTTAGGATGCAATTATGGAATGTTTAATTATGAAACTGCTGGAAACCTGCAACATAACGTTGATGAAGGAAAAATGGATTTCGATCTAATTTTTAATTTCGACTTCATGTTTCCAAAAGAGGCTTTGGAAATCATGATGAATGACATTAGAGAAAATACACACGAAATGCCTAATATCTTCTACGATAGACCACAGTTTGCATTAGCAATGGCAGAATTTATGGGAGAAAAAGAAACTCAAAAAATCCTAAAAGGGATTGAAGAAACTGGTGTCTGGAAAATCCCATCTGCTATAGAGAAGACCATGTTATTTACAGAAGTATTTATGAAATTTGATTCTGTGGAATACACTTATAAAACAACAAGACCAATTGGTATTGCTTTTATAGGAAAAGAGCCAATTAACAAAAGAGTTTTAGCCTTTATGGAAATGGGATATAAGCGAAGTGGAGATTACTTTAATTTATTTATACAAGCTGGAGATCAATTCTATTTCTTTAACTATAAGAATTCTAATAAAACCCTGGCGGTTGTATCTTCTAATAATACATTCAATAGAATCATCACAGAGATCCCTCCTAAAAAGCGCAGAAAGAAAGGAGAAGGAAAGCAGTTCTATATGTTTAATATTTCTTCTAAAAGGAAAGCAGAGGCTTTTAGAGATAAGATGTTAATGGAAGATGAAAGTGACTTCTAAATCAATTCAATTTTGGATATTCATAGAAGATTAAGATCTTAGCATAATGTCAGACTACTCAATTTATATTATGTTATTCATTTCCTATGTCATTGGATCTATTCCAAGTGCAGTATGGATTGGTAAAACTTTTCATGGTATTGATGTTAGAGAGCATGGTAGTGGAAATGCTGGTGCTACCAATACTTTTAGAGTATTGGGAAAGAAAGCAGGAACCATTGTATTATGTATTGACATTGTTAAAGGTTTTTTAGCTGTATTAATGGCTCATCTAATAGTTGAAGACATCAGTATTAACTTTATTAACTTCATCGCCATTTATGTTTAAAGTTACATTCCCTTGTGGCAAAAGTTTT
>JBELBA010000108.1:0-8036 GCA_042095635.1 Chitinophagales bacterium | reverse complement strand
CAGGTATCTCAATGGCTTGACCGCCCTGTGCAGCACCTCCACCAAATAAAGAAACTTGAGCATCATCTTCCTCTTGCTTTAGTTTATTACCAAACTTGATTATTTTCTCAATATATGATGGTCCTTCATCTGCATACAAATACTGCCTTCTTGTAATGTCAGGAAAACAATCAAAACCACCGGCCATAGCCATTACTTCAAAGGTCTTCTTATTTACCTGTCTTAGATTAACTCTTTTAGAAAACTCTACTAAGTTACCGAAAACTCCATGCTCTTCTCTTTCTTCAATTATTCCTTCTACAGCGGCATCACCGGCACCTTTTATTGCACCTAGACCAAAACGAATTGAACCATTATTATCTACATCAAAATACTTTCCTGATTCATTTACATCTGGCCCCAATACTTTAATACCCAAGTTTTTACATTCTTCCATAAAGAATGTAATCTTCTCAATATTACTCTGATTATGTGTCAATACTGATGCCATGTATTCTGCAGGATAATGTGCCTTAAGATAAGCTGTATGGAATGCTACAACAGAGTAACATGTAGAGTGAGACTTGTTAAAAGCATAAGCTGCAAATGCTTCCCAGTCCTTCCATACTTTATCTAACATCTTAGGATTATGACCTCTTTGCTTACCGCCTTCTATAAATTGAGGCTTCATCTTTTCTAGTAAAGCAAAGATCTTTTTACCCATTGCTTTTCTAAGCATATCGGCATCACCCTTAGAGAAACCTGCTAATTTCTGAGAAAGCAACATTACTTGCTCTTGATATACTGTAATACCATAAGTTTCACCTAAATATTCTTCCATTCCTTCTAGATCATAAGCAATCTCTTCATCTCCATGTTTACGAGCAATGAAGTTAGGAATATACTCTAGTGGCCCTGGCCTATACAAGGCATTCATCGCAATTAAATCACCAAATTTATCTGGCTTTAATGACTTTAAATGCTTTTGCATTCCTGCAGATTCAAACTGGAAAGTACCATTGGTAAGACCAGCTTGGTATAATTCATAAGTTTTAACATCATCTAAAGGAATCTCATCTGGATCTATTTCAACACCATGACGACGTTTAATCATCTTAATAGCATCCTTTATGATCGTTAAGGTTTTCAGGCCTAAGAAGTCCATTTTTAACAAACCTGCATCCTCTACAACTGAGTTATCAAATTGTGTAACTTGAAGGTCTGCATCTTTTGCAGTGGATACAGGAACATAATTAGTCAGATCATCTGGCGCAATAATAACACCACAAGCATGGATACCTGTGTTTCTAACAGATCCTTCTAATGCTCTTGCTTGATTAATGGTTTGAGCTGTTAGATCTACACCTGTGGCAATCATCTTTAATTCATTACCCATCTTAAGTTGATCTGCATTCAACTTGTCTGCTAATGCGTTATCATCTAGGCCAAATAATTTTTTAAGTTTAATATCTGGCACTAACTTTGCAATTCTATCGGCTTCGAATAACGGCAGGTCTAATACCCTTGCAGTATCTCTAATAGAAGATTTAGCTGCCATAGTGCCATAAGTGATAATCTGTGCTACCTGACTGTAACCGTATTTTTGAACTACCCAATCAATGATCCGACCCCTTCCTTCATCATCGAAGTCGATATCGATATCGGGTAATGACACCCTATCCGGATTAAGAAATCGCTCAAATAGCAAATCATAAGCGATTGGGTCAACATTCGTAATTCCAATACAATATGCAACTGCAGATCCTGCTGCAGACCCTCTACCTGGACCCACAGCAACGCCCATATTTCTTGCTTCACTTGTAAAATCTTGTACAATTAAAAAGTAACCAGGATAACCAGTGTTCTCAATGGTTGCTAATTCAAAGTCGAGTCTTTCTTTTATGTCTGGAGTTATTTCTTCATACCTTTTCTCTGCACCAACATAAGTTAGATGTTTTAAATAGGCATTTTCTCCTCTTTTACCATCATCTTTTTTATCCTCAGGGTCTATAAATTCTTCTGGGATATCAAACTCTGGCAATAGTACCTCTCTTGCTAAGTCATAGATTTCAATCTGATCTACGATTGCTTGAATATTAGTAATTGCATCTGGAAGATCTGCAAATAATGCTTTCATCTCGTCCTGAGACTTGAAGTAATATTCATTATTTGGGAAACCGTATCTAAAACCTCTACCTCTTCCAATTGGTGTTGCTTGCTTTTCGGCGTCCTTTACACATAACAAAATATCATGTGCATTTGCATCATCTTTATCGATGTAATAAGTATTATTAGTAGCGATTATTTTAACATTATATTTCTTAGCAAAACTAATTAATACGCTATTAACTACTTCTTCCTCTTCCAAGCCATGCCTAGATAATTCTACATAGAAGTTTTCTCCAAATTGCTCTTTCCACCACACAAAAGCTTCTTCTGCTTGAGATTCTCCAACATTCAATATTAGGTTTGGAATCTCACCATACAAACCTCCTGTAAGAGCAATTAAGTCTTCTTTATGTTTACTTAAAATTTCTTTGTCAATCCTTGGGATATAATAGAAACCACTAACAAATGCATGAGAAGATAATTTTGCTAATTGATGATATCCATTTCTGTTCTTGGCCAATAAGACTACTTGAGCTCCATTATCTTTAACTTCTTTATTTAAAGAGTCTTTACAAATATTGAATTCACAACCAACAATTGGTTTTATCTCTTGTTCTGTGGCATCTTCTCCTTTCTCTTTAGCTTCTGCATTTCTTATCTTTACACCTTTGTTATGCTTAATTATATCTCTTACAAAGTGATAAGTTCCGTACATGTTAGCATTATCAGTTAAAGCTACTGCATTCATGTTGTTGCTTGCAGCAGCTTTAACTAGCGAGCCAATGTCTGCCGTAGCTTGTAGAATAGAAAACTGAGAATGTGTATGCAGATGTGAATAAACATGATCTTTTAAAACCGAAACATCAGCTTTAACTGCTGTATCAAGAGTAGATTTTACAATGTATTCACTTTCATTACTGACTTCCTCTAATTCTCCTTCAGAATAAGGTTCAATATTAAGACCTATTAACTTAAAAGCATTAGGGTTATGAGCTATATATGCATTAAATCGATCAGCTTCCCATTCTAATCTATTGGCAGTAATTACATTTAACCTAACTAACTCCAAGAAACATCTTGCTGTAGCTTCTACATCAGCAGATGCATTATGTGCTTCATCAAATCCTTCACTAAAAAGCTTAGTATGTAACTCTGTTAAAGTAGGCCATTTAAATTGCCCTCCTCTACCTCCAGGTATAGCACAATAGTTCGTAGATTCATTTTTTGTATCTACAATCTTCATATCATGCATAGCCGTTTCCGTCTCTTTACGAACATACTCTGCACCCATAATATTAACATCAAAACCAATGTTATGACCAATACAATAGGTTGATTTATCTACAGCTTTATTGAATTCCTCTAGCACAAAGGCAAGGTCTACACCTTCTTTTTTAGCACGTTCTGTAGATATTCCATGTATTTTTTCCGCATTGTATGGGATAGTATAACCTTCCGGCTTTACAATGAAATTCTTGACTTCAATTAATACTCCTTTATCATCATGGATTTGCCAAGCTAACTGTACCAGTCTTGGCCAATTATCTGTATTAGTGTAAGGTGCGTTAAAGTCTTTTGGTAGACCAGTGGTCTCTGTATCCCATATTAAAAACATACTGTGCTAAATTTATAAAATAAATTTAATAGGAATTTGGCAGAGATATGCTTAAATAGAAAGCTAGTAATTCACAATTTATAAACGATATAAATATCTATTTCGTTTCTAATACAGAACGAATCATATTCTTCATTAAAGGTACTCTTGGTCCTTTCTCATCGTTGTAAGTCCAACATGCAACCAGGTAATAGTTCTTAGTTCCTTGTATGATGCTATACTGATAATAATAAGTGATATCATCATCGTCATTATCACCTGTCATTTCATAATTCTTAACCGCCATATCATTGATAGGACCAGATATAATTTCTTTGATTGAAGGATCATATAATTTAGACCTCATAAATGCTTCACTCTTTTCAACAAATGACTCAAAGTTCTCACCTTTTGTTTTCGCATCGACTACACTAATTCTTCTAAGAATTAGATTCATATGTTTCTCATCGTTATGGAATTGCATTTCTGCCTCTTGATCTAAATTAGTAACATGATGCATCCAACCAATAACGTCAATGCAATAAGAACTGTCTATTCCATATTCTAAGCGATGATCTAATTCATTCTTAACCCCTGTTTGTATCTTACCTGAAGACGATCTTAATTGGAATGTTTTGTCAGACAATGGAATTCTTTTTACATCAGTTGCTCTGTAGGTGACAGTGATATCTTTATAGTTATATACAATCTTTAAAGGAATTCCAGACTTCTTAAAAATAGCATCTAATTGATGTACGCTATGATCTTTAAAAGATCTAGCAGCTAATTTTAATTTACTAGCGTAATATACTTCAATATCAAATTCTTCAGATTTGTAGTCTGCTCTTCTACATTCATAACCTTTAATAACTATTTTTTCTGGCTTAGCTGGTAAAGCTTTCATTACAGCAGGATCATTACCTGCGTCTTTTTTCTGATAACTTTGACGCTTTACCGTAAACTCATGGATGGTGTTAGTTGTTGGGTCGTATATCTTTTCTAATATAACGTTACTCCCTTCATATTCTTTTTTATACTGATTCCCTTTAATGTACCACTTCATCGATTTTCCGTGTACACCATATAGCATATCTACTTTACTTACTCCACTTTTCTTCTTGCTTGTAATATCAATTTGATACTTGATGTAACCTTCAAAATATTGGCTAAACCCTACAAATACATAAGAGAACATTAAGATTAATAGATAGATTTTCGTTTTCATATTCTAGTATTTAATTAGCTTATTTAACTTAACACCGTGATCGTTTTCTAACTTAATAAAGTATACACCAGCAATTAAAGATGTTAATGATAATTTTATTGAACCAGAATTATTTACAAAACTCTCATTTAAAACGACTCTTCCGTTAATATCTAAAACTGAAATGATGTTTTTATTTCCTTCAACTGTCAATTCAATATTCCCATCTGATGGATTTGGATATATTTCTAATTCGTTTCCAAGTTCTGCAATACTGTTTTCAATAATGTTAGTGTCTATTAATCTAACATTGTCTATGTAAATATTGTTTCCGTATCCATTGGTAACTTGAAAAGTAATTCCAGTTAACTTATTAGCTAAAGATGTTAAATCAATTATCACTTCCTTCCAATCATCAGACGAACTTGGTTCCCAAGATTGGTCAGAGACAGAAAAATCAACAGTTTCTAAATGACTACCTTCCTTATTGAATAATACTAATTCTGTAGCACCACAATCACTACTTGCTAATACTTTTAATTGCTCATAATTATTAGAACTATGTTTAGCATACGCATAGCTAAAGACCAGTTTTGGATGATCTCCACTTATCCTTGTATTTCGCAGCTGAAGTTTATCATGCTGTCCTTCTGCATTATAACCATAATAATAAATTGAAGCAGCACTTGTAATTTGTTCCCTACTACCAATTAAATTCTTTCTTACATACCAACCAAAATCATCATCAATATTAGAAACTACTGTATTAATATCATTTAATTCTGATTCAAAATTTATGCTTAATGGCATCTCTATATAATCGACCTGGTTATTGAAGTAGTATGTAAGATTAATCGTATCATTAAAAGGGTATAAATCTTCAGAGCCATTAGGATGAGACAACCATAGTTTAATAATATTGATACCTGAAGTTAAGTTTGCAATATTTAATGTTACAGATTGACTAGAGAATGTGTCAATATTAAGGTTGATTAGTTCCTTTTTCTCAAAACCATTCGATAATTCATAATTAACTTTAAAATTAGAAATGACAGTTCTGGATTCATTCTTAACAATTAAATCGAAACTGATATTAGAAAAACAACCATGTGCTTCAAAATTTTGCACACCTACCGGAATAATATCTAAATTTTTCAGACTATCTCCTTTACTACTTTTTATTAAACTGATTTTCTCAGTTAATAATTCATTTCTAATTACATTTACCTGTGCTAAGGTGAAAAATGATTTTAAACTATCATAAGCCAAAGACATGTAATTATCATGCATATCTGGTAAGTCATTTTCCTCAATACAGGTATTTAAGAATGAAATAGAATCATTTGGTAGGCCACCTTTAAAACTATTCATTGGTGGAGTATCACAGATTTCATCTCCTTCTAAAGCACAAGCTGGATAACTGTTTCCATCACACGTCGTACCTTTATCAATTCTTCTAAGTCCAAAGTACTGTCCAATCAAATAAGTTAAGGTCTTTCCTTGATGATAACCTTCTGGCGATCTGCTAGTATTAGCTAAATAAAGATCATTCATAATAACACCTTCATAGACATTATCATCATCTTTATGAGATCCCCAACCAATTAAACTAGAATCCATAGCACATAACCAAATATTTAAATATTCATCTACATTCCATGCATCAACACCACCAAGTCTTTCACTAGTAATAATTTTTTGTGTAGAAAATGTATCTATTTCTATTATTGGTCTATTAATTCCATCAAATAAAGTATTTCCTTTTGTTTTTTGCGCTAAAACAAATCTAATACTTGGAACACCTATTAAAGAATCATAGGCACTTGAGACGTTTTGCCAATCAGGATTATTAGCTGAAAAATGCTGATTTAGTAAATCCATTTGTACATCAATCAAACTATCAGTAACATAATAATTGGTTTCGAAGTGCATAACATGAAACACAACAGGAATCTCGATAACCTGATTAGAAACAAAAAAAGGATTGTTCTGAGACAATCCTTTCAATGATATTAATAGCACTAACGCTAATATGTTTTTCATTTTAGGCATTAATTGTTTCGTGTTTTTTATAAAAAGATACGGCTTCGTTCACCATTTCTTCAGACCCTATAAAGATTGGCGTTCTTTGATGTAACTCAGTCGCATCAATATCCATAATATTTTCATGTCCTGTAGTTGCAATACCACCAGCTTGTTCTACGATAAAAGCTAAAGGATTACATTCATATAACAGTCTTAATTTACCTTTTGGAGCACTTATTGTAGATGGATAAATAAAAATTCCTCCTTTTAATAAGTTTCTATGAAAATCTGCAACCATAGATCCTATATATCTTAATGATAGCGCTTTCTTTCCATTATCAGTAGATTGACAATGTCTAATATAGTCTTTCACACCCTCTGGGAAGGAATGGTAATTACCTTGATTTAAAGAATAATAGTTTCCGTTTTTAGGTGTCTGAATATTTGGATGAGATAAACAGAACTCACCAATACTTGGATCTAATGTAAATCCATTAACTCCTTTACCTGTTGTATAAACTAACATGGTAGAAGAACCATAAATAATATAACCAGCTGCTACTTGTTTAACACCTCCCTGTAAAAAGTCTTCATCCTTAGCAGGACCATTACTTGTTGCCCTTTTATATATAGAGAATATAGTACCAACAGATACATTTACATCTATGTTAGAAGAACCATCCAAAGGATCAAATGCCATTACATACTCAGCATTCTCAGCATCTTGTCCTTCAAAAACAAAAATGTTATCCTGCTCTTCTGAAGCAATAGCAGAACAGCCACCACAAGATTTTAAGGAGTCGATTAGAATATTATCTGCAAGAATATCTAACTTCTGAACAACTTCACCTTGTACATTCTCTGTACCGTGCTCTCCTAAGATGTCTACTAATCCTGCTTTGTTAATTTCTCTGTGGATAATTTTTGCGGCAAAACCAAGATCTCTTAATAGTCTGGAGAGATCGCCAGTAGCATACTGAAAATCTTCTTGTCTCTTGATAATAAATTCATCTAATGTTAATATACCTTTCTTTAAATCCATTTCTTGTCCTTTTCTATATCTATAAAGATACAATTATTATACTATTTTACATTTTCAAAATCTACCAGAAACAAATGAGTTGC
>JBELBA010000107.1:0-8050 GCA_042095635.1 Chitinophagales bacterium | reverse complement strand
CAGCCTAGTTTTTAATCATAACTGTCCGTATTCCGATATTAAATGCGATGAATGTTTTATTTTTGAAAGATGAAAAAGCACAATTTTAGTTCGGGACCAAGTATTTTGCCAGCTTCAACCATTGAAGGTGCTGCTAATGCTGTTAAGGAATGGGATGATTTTGGAGGACTTTCATTAATTGAAGTTTCGCATAGAAGTCCAGCGTTTGTAGCAGTGGTAGATGAAGCTGTCCAGTCTATTAAAGAGCTATTAAATGTGCCGAGTAATTATGATGTAGTCTTCTTGCATGGAGGAGCCAGTTTACAGTTTTGCATGATTCCTTATAATCTTTTAAAAGAAGATGAAAAGGCTTTGTATTTAGATACAGGTACATGGTCATCTAAAGCCATTAAAGAAGCTAAATTATTTGGGGATACAGAAGTAATTGCAAGTTCTAAAGCAGATAACTTTAATCATATACCTACTTTTGAAATTAATAATGATGATGCTATTTCATATTTACACATCACAACTAATAATACGATTTATGGAACACAGATTTATAAAGATGTTGATACCAATGTTCCATTGATAGCTGATATGTCTTCAGATATTTTTTCTAGACCTGTTGATGTTTCTAAATATGATATTATATATGCAGGTGCTCAAAAGAACTTAGGTCCTGCGGGCGTTTCAATTGCTATTATTAAACAAGGTGTTTTAGGAAAGACAGCACGTCCAATTCCTAGTATGCTTAATTATCAAACACATATCGATAAGGATAGCATGTTTAATACACCTCCAGTTTTTGCTATTTATACTAGCTTACTAACCTTAAGGTGGCTAAAGGAGAATGGTGGAGTTGAAGCTATGAAAGATAGAAATGAAGCAAAAGCTAAATTGCTTTATGATGAAATCGATAGGCATCCACTATTTGAAGGAACAGCAAATAAAGCAGATCGATCTAAAATGAATGTCACTTTTATTTTAAAAGATAAAGCTTTTGAAGAGGCATTTTTAGCACTTTGTGAAAGTAAAGGTATAAGTGGAATTAAAGGACATAGAAGTGTTGGTGGCTTTAGAGCAAGTATCTATAATGCCATGTCCATTGAAAGTGTACAACATTTAGTAAATTGCATACAAGAATTTAAAGGATAGCATGGCTCAGATAAAACCCTTCAAAGCATTAAGACCAGTTACTGATAAAGTATATGAGGTTTCTAGTAAACCTTATGAGACTTTAACTGTAGATCAATTGAAGCAACAATTTGAAGATCATTATTATTCTATCATCAATATTGTTAGACCTAATGTTAACTTAACAAAGGACTTTGAGGATAATGATGATATCATATATGATCAGGCAAGGTTCAATTTGTTAAGGTTAATCAAAGAAGGGGTATTACAAGATGATCAGGAAGCTGGTTATTATGTATATGAGCAGAAGATTGGAGATCAGGTCAAAACTTGCTTTTTAGGTTTGTGTTCGATTGAAGATTATCAAAACGAAGTGGTAAAGAAGCATGAGATGACTTTACCCAAGAAAGAAGAGAAAATTATTTCTTACACAAGAAGGGTTGAAGTACAGCCTGCACCTGTGTTTTTGACCTACCCGAGTGTAAGCGAAATTGATGTTTTATTAAACCAAGTTAAGAACGATAATGAGGCATTATATGCTTTTACAACTTCTAGTGGAAATGAACATACTATTTGGCAATTAAAAGATGAAAATGCTTTAGCTCAATTAAACACAATTTTTGAAGAAAAAGTGCCCAAATTGTATATTGCAGATGGGCATCATAGAGCAGCTTCTGCCTTAAGATGGGCAAAGCTAAGAAGAGCAACTAATCCTTCGCATACAGGTAAAGAAGCATATAATTATTTTTTCGCTGTATTCTTTTCTTCTAACCAAATTGATATTGTCGATTATAATAGAGTAGTTAAGGATCTTAATGGTAATACAAAGGAAGAATTGATTCAGAAGATTTCTCATTTCTTCGAGGTAAAGTCTGTGAATAGTGATTTTAAGCCGAGTCAATATCATGAGATTGGGATGTATATTAATAAGGAGTGTTATGCTTTAGTGCCTAAAGAAGGCATATATAATGAAGCAAGTGTGGTAGATAGTTTAGATGTATCTATTCTACAGGATAATTTACTTTCTCCAATTCTTGGGATTAATGACCCTAGAACAGATAAACGGATAGATTTTGTGTCGGGGAGAGAAGGTTTTGAAGGCATTAAAGTAAGAGTAGATTCTGGAGAATTTGAAGTCGCCTTTACTTTATTCCCAGTAAGTATTAAGCAATTTTTTGACATCGCAGATTCTGGTAACATTATGCCTCCTAAGTCTACTTGGTTTGAGCCAAAGTTAAGAACAGGGGTAATTGTTAGAAGAATAGAAGCCTAGTCAGACAAGCAATAAAATCAATAAGAATTATGGATAGTCAAGACATGAATTTTGGTACAAAAGCTATTCACGCAGGATGTGAGCCGGATGTGGCAACAGGTGCAATCATGACACCAATTTATCAAACCTCAACTTATGTCCAAAAATCACCAGGACAGCATAAAGGCTTTGAATACTCTAGAACACAAAATCCAACTAGAAAGGCTTTAGAGGATAATATTGCTGCATTAGAGAATGCTAAATATGGTTTGGCATTTGGTTCTGGTATGGCTGCTTCGGATTGTATCATTAAAATGTTAAACCCAGGAGATGAGGTGATTTGTACCAATGACCTTTATGGAGGGACTTATAGAATGTTTACTCAGATTTTTGCTGGATATGGTATAAAATTTAAGTTTATGCCAATGGCGGATTTTGAAGTCATTGATGACATGATCAATGAAAAGACGAAGATGATTTGGGTAGAAACCCCAACCAACCCAATGTTAAATGTAATTGACATTGAACTAGCTGGGATGATTGCACAGAAAAATGATCTTTTATTAGTTGTGGACAATACTTTTGCTTCTCCGTATTTACAGAATCCAATGGATTTAGGAGCAGACATTGTAATGCATTCGGCAACTAAATATTTGGGAGGTCACTCGGATGTTGTTTTAGGTACTATAGTAACCAGTGATGATAAGATAGCTGAGAAATTATACTTCATTCAAAATTCTTGTGGTGCAGTTGCTGGTCCGCATGATGCTTGGTTAGTATTAAGAGGTTTAAAAACTTTACATGTAAGAATGCAAAGACATTCTGAAAATGGAGCGACTGTAGCTAATTGGTTAAAGGCTCATCCTAAAGTAGATAATGTCTATTGGCCAGGGTTTGAAGATCATCCTAACCATGATGTGGCTGCTAAGCAGATGAAAAGAGGTTTTGGAGGGATGATGTCTTTTACTTTAAAGTCTGATGACTATGCTGATGCAGTAAAATTTCTAGAGAACTGTGAAGTTTTTACATTAGCAGAGTCTTTAGGAGGGGTAGAGTCCTTGTTAGGTCATCCTGCTTCAATGACACATGCATCTATTCCTAAAGTGATTAGAGCGCAAACTGGGATTGTAGATTCTTTAATTAGATTATCAGTTGGTATTGAAGATATTGAAGATTTATTGGACGATTTAGAACAGGCTTTGAATAAGCTATAATCTTATGATCTCGGAAGAAATTAAGCTTAAAGAATATTTAGATAGAAAGGTCGATTATTACAACCGGCCTTCTTTTATTGATAAGGATCCCATTTCTATTCCCCATCGTTTTTCTAAAAGAGAGGATATAGAAATTGCAGGCTTCTTTGCAGCCATTTTTGCATGGGGACAACGAAAGACCATTATTAATAAGACCAATGATTTATTGGCTAGAATGGATGATGCGCCATTTGATTTTATTATGAATCATAGTGCTGCGGATTTGAAGAAAATTGAGGGCTTTGTTCATCGGACTTTTAATGATGCTGATGCCTTATATTTCATTCAATTCTTTAAGGAACATTATTCTAGGTATAAATCTTTAGAGACAGCCTTTACGATATTCTTAAGTCCTGAAGATGAAACATTAGAACACGCCCTGATTGGGTTTAGAGATTACTTTTTTTCTTGGGATCATTTAAAGCGAACCGAAAAACATATAGCAACACCAAAGAAACAATCCGCTTGTAAACGTATTAACATGTTCTTAAGATGGATGGTTAGAGCTGATGAACAAGGGGTCGATTTTGGTTTATGGAAGCATATTAAACCAAGTCAATTACTATGTCCTTTAGATGTGCATGTCTTAAGAGTTGCGCAGCGATTAGGAATGATTGATACAGATAAATCTGATTTTAAAACACTAATTAAACTTAATGAGCAGTTGAAAAATTTCGACCCGCTAGATCCTGTTAAATATGACTTTGCATTGTTTGGTGTTGGTGTAGAAGAAAAATTCTAATTTTAGCTTTCATGGAATTACCATTTGGTCAAAATAGCAAAGACAAAGATATCGTCATTAGTGCCCGTAATTATTTATCTAATAATTGGGGGGTAGATGAGATTGCTGAAGTTGAAGTTAATGACGGTGATAATGGTTATGAAGCATTAATAGAAAAAGTAGAATGGATCATTAATTATCTGATCGATAAAGATATTGACCGCTTATTCTGGATGCTATATAGAATAGATGTTTCTGAGCAAAAAGTAAGAGCAACTTTAGATTATACAGGACCAGATAATGCCGCTCGATCTTTAGCTGAGTTAGTGATAGAAAGAGAAGTGCAAAAAGCTATAACTAGAGCGAAATTTAAAGGTAAGTCTTTCAATTCTCAGATCGAGGATGATGAAGAAAGATGGTAGAATTATTAATCTTTCAAGTTAAAAGCTGTATTTTTATTAAAAGCATAAAAGTATGGCAGTTTTAAGTATTAATCCGAAAGATATTGAAATTCCAAAATTACATGGACACTTATTAGGGGCTGTTGGTCCTAGACCAATTGCATTTGCAAGTACAATCAGTGAAGATGGTACAGCTAATTTGGCTCCATTCAGTTTCTTTAATGTGTTTAGTGCAAATCCGCCAATCATGGTTTTTTCTCCAGCAAGGAGTGTTAGAGGAAACAGAACTAAGAATACTTTAGACAATGCATTAGCGACTAAAGAAGTGGTAATCAATGTTGTTAATTATGATATTCTACAGCAAATGAGTTTAGCTTCTACTGCTTATGCACCGGAAGTAGATGAGTTTGAAAAAGCAGGCTTAACCAAGTTAGATTCAGAAATTGTAAAGCCTTTTAGAGTTAAAGAATCTCCCGTTCAGTTTGAATGTAAAGTGAATGAAGTAGTAAGTTTAGGCCCTGAAGGTGGAGCAGGTAATATGATAATTTGTGAAGTCGTAAAAGTGCATATTGATGAAGCTGTAATGACAGATGGAGTTATAGATCAGAAGAAGATTGATTTAGTTGCAAGGATGGGTGGAAACTGGTATTGTCATGCGAATGAAAATTCAATGTTTGAACTGAATAAGCCGATCACTAAAATGGGTATGGGAATCGATCTTATTCCTGAAGTGATTAAGAATTCTAGTGTATTGACTGGTAACGACTTAGGGCAACTAGGTAATGAAGAACAAATGCCTAATGCAGACGAAATGGAAGCGTTTAAAAAACAAGCTGAAATAGCAGATATGTTGAAGCGTTACCAAAACGATCCTGAAACATTAGAGTACGAATTACACCTTAAAGCGAAAGATTTATTGTCAGCTGATATTAATACTGCTCAAGAAGCTTGGAAAGTTTTATTAGCGAATAAGTAAACTTCCCTTTATAGAAAAACCTGAGAACATAGAGAAAAGAATGGCAGCCTTTAAAATTATCACTTACTAAGCATTAAAATCATTTAATGATTTCAATTTCACACTGAGGTAGATAGAATTCGAAAATTATATTATTATTTTCGTAGTCTAAACACAATAAAGATATGGCTTATTTCGAGTTATCAGAACAAGAATTAATTAGAAGAGAATCACTAGATCAAATTAGAGCTTTAGGCATAGAACCTTATCCTGCTGCAGAATATGAGGTAACCGCAAATGCTGCAGATATTTTAGATAACTACGAGAGAAATAAGTTAGATTACAAAGACATTAAGATTGCAGGAAGAATAATGGCGAGAAGGATGCAAGGGAAAGCATCTTTTATCGAATTACAAGACTCTACTTCAAGAATTCAAGTTTATATCGCTAGAGATGAAATTTGTCCTGGTGAGGATAAGACTATGTATAACACTGTATTTAAGAAATTGTTAGATATGGGTGATATCATCGGTATTGAGGGTTTTGTATTTACTACTCAAGTTGGTGAGATTACGATTCATGCTACTAAAATAGAATTATTATCAAAATCTATTAGACCACTTCCGATTGTAAAAACGGATGCAGATGGCGAAGTACATGATGGCTTTAATGATCCAGAATTAAAATATAGACAACGTTACGTTGATTTAAATGTTAATCCAGAAGTTAGAAATGTATTTATGATGAGGTCTCAAATAATGACTTCAATGAGGCAGTTCTTTAATAATAATGGATACTTAGAAGTAGAAACACCAATTCTTCAACCAATAGCAGGTGGCGCAGCAGCAAGACCATTTATTACACATCATAATGCTTTAGATGTTCCATTATATCTAAGAGTAGCTAATGAGTTATACTTGAAGCGATTAATCGTTGGTGGAATGGATGGTGTGTATGAGTTTGCCAAAGACTTTAGAAATGAAGGAATGGACAGAACGCATAATCCAGAGTTTACAGTAATGGAAATCTATGTAGCTTTTAAAGACTACAATTGGATGATGGACTTTACAGAAGAAATGATCGAAAAAGTGGTGATGGACTGTCATAATAAAACAGAGATACCAGTTGGAGAAAAAATGATCAATTTCGCTAGACCATTCAAACGTATTTCAATGGCAGATTCTATTAAAGAGTTTACCGGTTTTGATATCAATGGGAAGTCTGAGGAGGAATTAATAGGATTCTGTAAAGAACAAGGTATTGAGGTAGATGCTTCTTTTGGAAAAGGAAAGTTGATAGATGAAATCTTCGGGGAGAAGTGTGAAGGGAATTACATTCAACCAACATTTATTACTGACTACCCTGTAGAGATGTCTCCGCTATGTAAAAGACATAGAGATAATCCAGAATTAACAGAAAGATTTGAGTTAATGATCAACGGAAAAGAGGTTGCAAATGCATATACAGAGTTAAATGACCCAATTGATCAGAGAGCACGTTTTGAAGAACAAATGAAACTAGCTGATAAAGGAAATGATGAAGCAATGATCATTGATTATGATTTCTTAAGAGCTCTAGAGTATGGTATGCCTCCAACCTCAGGTATGGGAATTGGTATTGATAGATTAACGATGTTAATTACTAATCAACAATCTATTCAAGATGTGTTGTTCTTCCCTCAAATGAGACCAGAAAAATTTAAGTTTGCATCAGATGAGCCTCAAATTGAGTTAACTGAAAATGAAAAAGCCATCTATGATATTTTAAAGAAAGAAGGTTCAATGAATCTTCTAGAATTAAAAGAGCAAGCTGGTTTGAGTAATAAAGGTTGGGACAAAGGAATGAAAGGTCTGGGTAAACATAAGTTAACATCTGTTGTTAAAAATGACGATGGAACACTTACAGTTTCTTTAAATGAATAGATTGTATAAAAGATAGTTCAATGTCATCTTTGTATCTAGGTGATAAACCATAATTATTCTAAGTGTTTAGCTAACTTTTTTAAGTGATAATGCGTAGATTTGATTAAAATTTGAACCCCAAATTCTAGTAATAATTTGAGCGCACTAATACTAAAAATTAAGAACGGACTTAATATGTTTCAGATTAAGTTACTGATCGTACTATTATTCTGGATACTTACTTTTATCATTTTAACTTCATGCACCTGTGTCAAGCAAACTTCTTATATATCTGATAATGAATATGACGGCACCGATGCAATTATCAAAGGGAAAGTCGTTTATACCAAATTAATGGATAATAAGACACATAGTTTTACTGTCTTTACGATCCTAGAAAACTATACGCCTACTGTAAAAGAAAAGGTGTTAAAAGTGATTAGTCCAATAG
>JBELBA010000106.1:0-8071 GCA_042095635.1 Chitinophagales bacterium | reverse complement strand
ATCTGAAATACCAATTACAACACCACCTTTAGCAGTACCATCTAATTTGGTTAACGCTAAAGACTGTTCATCAGTTACAGCTGTAAATTCTTTTGCTTGTAATAATGCATTTTGCCCAGTTGAGGCATCCAATACTAACATCACATCATGGGGTGCATCTGGGATAAGCTTTTGCATCACACGCTTCACTTTACCTAATTCTTCCATTAAACCTTTCTTATTATGTAATCTTCCTGCTGTATCAATAAATACGACATCTGCATTTTGAGCAATAGCAGACTCAATAGTATCAAAAGCAACAGCTGCAGGATCAGCACCCATTTTTTGAGAAATTACAGGAACACCGACTCTTTCTCCCCAAACTACTAATTGTTCTATAGCAGCTGCTCTAAAAGTATCTCCAGCCCCTAATAAGACCTTATAGCCTTTGTTCTTATATTGTTGAGCTAATTTACCAATGGTAGTCGTTTTACCAACTCCATTAACTCCAACAACCATCACTACATACGGGTGATCCTTTTTAGGAATTTCAAAATCCTGTAAGTATGATTTGTTATTCTCTTTAAGAAGTGCTGTAATCTCTTCTTTGAGAATAGAATTCAACTCATCGGTGCCGAAGTACTTATCTTTAGACACTCTTGCTTCAATTCTTTCAATAATCTTAACTGTAGTATCTAAACCTACATCTGAAGATATTAAAGCGTTTTCTAAGTCATCTAAAACCTCATCATCAACTTTCGATTTTCCAGCTACAGATTTTGCAACTTTAGAAAAAAACGATGCTTTGGTTTTTTCTAGACCTTGATCTAACTTTTCTTTGTTTTCCTTTTTAGAAAAAAAACTAAAGATTCCCATGATAAATTCTATTAATGATTAAATACAAGAAAAGCCCCGACGTAATCGGGGCTTCTACTATATTACAATTATAAAATGTCTTTCTAGTTTTCTGCTAACCAAGCCTTAGCATTGTCCTTGTGAACGAATGCTTCTTTAAACGTATAAGCTCCAGTCTTTTCTGACTTTACAGACTTAACTACTTTTACATAGTCTTTTCCTCCACCTTGTGCTCCGTCCTTCTTGATCGCCGTTTTTGCCGCCTTTGCCATAATTATTTAATTTCTTTGTGTAAAGTATATTTGTTCATATAAGAATTGTATTTTTTCAATTCAATTCTTTCTGGAGTATTCTTTCTATTTTTAGTAGTAATATATCTAGAAATACCAGGTACTCCTGATTCTTTTTGTTCAGTACACTCTAAGATAACTTGAACTCTATTTCCTTTCTTTGCCATCGCTCTATCTCTTTAATAATATTAGTACTTAATCTTTACACCAGCTTTTGCTTTCTCTCTTAAGTATTCCTCAACACCTTTCTTGTTGATGGTCTTAATCTCAGAAGCAGCTACTTTTAAAGTAATCCACTTGTCTTCAGTTGGAAGATAAAAACGCTTGCTTTGAATATTAGCGTGAAATCTTCTTTTTGTCTTCGCTTTTGAGTGCGAAACATTGTTTCCTGAAACTGACGTTTTACCTGTTAATTCACAAACTCTTGACATTTCTTTATAATTTTAAATTCTTAATCGGATGGCAAAGATAAGTATTTTGCATAAAATTCCCAATTTACCACCCTCATTTATTTATTTCCTATTCACATAGGTGTATCAAACTTAATTCACAGTCTTCTTTTCTCCTTTTAGATTTTCATCTAACCATTCGAAAAACACTCTGTGCCACAAGACTCCATTCTGCGGACTTAAAACCCAGTGTCCTTCAGTAGGAAAGTACAAAAACTTACTCTTAACGCCTTGTAATTGCGCAGCTTGGAATGCTTGCATCCCTTCTCCAATAGGAACTCTAAAATCTTTCTCCCCATGTATCACTAACATTGGGGCATCCCAATTTTGTACATATTTATGCGGAGAAAATTTGTTGTACTTATCTTTTAAAGCTGGATCCCAATATGCTCCGCCTTGATCATAATTAGCAAAGAACATTTCTTCTGTGGTACCATACCAACTTTCTAAATTGAATAATCCACAGTGAGATATAAATGCATTAAATCTTTGCTCATGGTTACCTGCTAACCAATAGACAGAATAACCACCAAAACTTGCACCAACTGCTCCTAACTTACTATTATCTACATATTCTTCTTTGGCTACTGCATCAATAGCGCTTAGGTAGTCTTTCATACATTGCCCACCATAGTCTCCAGAAATTTGTTCATTCCATTGCTGTCCAAATGATGGTAGTCCTCTTCTGTTGGGAGCTACTACTATATAGTCATTAGCAGCCATTAAAGCGAAGTTCCATCTAAATGAGAAGAACTGTGACACTGCAGCTTGTGGTCCTCCTTGACAGTATAATAATGCTGGGTACTTCTTATTAGGATCAAAGTTAGGAGGATAACAAACCCATACTAACATATCTTTGTCGTCTGAAGTCTTAATCCACCTCTTTTCTACCTTACCTAAGTTAAGCTTAGCGTAGATCTCTTTATTTACATCAGTAATTGGAGTAATCTCTCCTTTCTTGATACTAATCTTATAAAGTTCAGCTGCTTGGTTAATAGTTGTTTTTGTTGCAATTAAATACTTACCTGCAATTTCAAAACTACCGATATTATGATCACCTTCAGTTATAGTCTCAATAGCAACATCATCATTCTTATCATTAAAGCTTAAATAATAAAGCTGCTGAGTCGCTTTAAAACCAGAATTAAAATAGATGCTATTTCCTTTATCAGCCCATCTTGGATGACTAACATTCTGATTAAAAGAAGCAGTTAAATACTGTTTTTTCTGCGTATTAAAATCATATACAAACAATCTATTTTTATCAGACTCATAACCCGGCGTTTCCATACTTAACCAAGCAATTTTGGCACCGTCAGGTGAATAAACAGGCTCTTTATCATAACCCATCATTCCTTCTGTTAAATTCATAGTTGATTTAGTATCGATATTATATAAGTATATATCTGTATTCGTACTTTCTGCAAAATCCCTTCCACTTAATTTCTTGCAAGAATAAGCAATTGTCTTTCCATCAGGGCTCCAAGTAATCTGCTCCATTCCATCGAAAGGCTTAGTTGGTGCGCTCCATTTTTCTCCTTTCATGATATCAGACATAGCAGTAATGCTATCCGAATATTTAGCAGTAAAAATATGCGTGTAAGTATAATCGCTCCAAGCATCCCAATGTCTATACATTAAATCATCAATGATTCTTGCATTTGCCTTTGGTAAGTCTTTATAAATATCATTTACTGTTTCATCTAACTTTACTGACTTAGTAAATAAGATATTTGCAGAAGTAGGATCATATTCGAAACCTTCTACACCACCATCAATGAAAGAAACTTGCTTTAGATTAGAACCATCTTTTTCTACCTCCCATACCTGAACTGTTCCACTACTTGCAGATAAGAATCCTAATTTATTCCCCATAGGAGACCATCTAACATTCCATTCGCTTCCTTTAAGATTTGTTAATTGCTTTACAACTCCACCTTCACTTGGTTGGATAAATAAATTTCTATTCCCTTTATTATCTTCTAATTTATAGTGCGTAACACCATAAACAATTTCTTCTCCATTAGGACTCACAGCAGGAGCAGAAACTCTTCCCATTTCCCATAATAATTCTGGAGTCATTTTCTGTTTCGCATTTTGCGCCATTAGTGCCGATACTGCAAGCAATAAACTTAGGGTTATGTTTTTCATGAGTGATTATTTTTTTTAAAATTGAGGAGCAAAGATAAAGAATTTATACAAGACAATATTCTAGTTCTAGGGTCAAATAAAAGAGGAGACAGCAAGACAATTTTTGTAATAAAATATTTTTTATCATTTATTAACAAAATTGCTCGTTATATTTGATGCTCAGCAAACTCAATGAAAGCTTTTGATTGAAATTAAAAATATCACAAAGACCTATCAAGTAGGACAAAACAATATAGAAGTCCTCAAAGACATAGACTTGTATATTAAAGAAGGTGAGCTTATATCTATTATGGGTTCCTCTGGTTCGGGTAAATCAACGCTCCTTAATATAATTGGTATTTTAGATGGTTATGATAAAGGCCAATACATGCTAGATAATCGCTTGATGGCGGATTTATCCGAAGCAGAATCTGCCAAATACAGAAATGAATTCATTGGATTTGTATTTCAATCCTTTCACCTGATTCCCTACAAAACAGCTGTTGAAAACGTAGCACTTCCCCTATATTATGCAGGAATGAGCAGAAAAAAAAGAAATGAACTTGCAGCTCAAGCACTTGAAAAAGTTGGTCTTGGAGATAGAAAGGATCATCTCCCTAATGAACTATCTGGCGGACAAAAACAAAGGGTGGCCATTGCTAGAGCGATTGTAAATAAGCCTAGAATGGTGCTGGCTGATGAACCTACAGGTGCGCTTGATTCGCAAACCACGCAAGAAGTAATGGATTTACTCAAAGCACTCAATAAAGAAGGAATTACCGTTATTGTGGTAACCCACGAAAGTGATATTGCCGCCCAAACAGATCGCTTAATTAAAATAAAGGACGGTTTAATTCAAGAGGAGATCTAATGGAATCTTGGTTAGAAATATTTGATACACTAAAAAAAAATAAGCTTAGGACCTTCCTAACAGGCTTCAGCGTTACCTGGGGTATACTTATACTTATCATATTGGTTAGTTTTGGTTCCGGATTAAAACAATTTGCTACAGGAATGTTTAGTAACGATATGGCTAACACCATGTACATTAGTGGTAAAAACACTTCAAAACCATTTAAGGGAAGTTTGCCTGGAAAAAAAATACAATTTGGAAATAAAGATATCAATGCCATTGTTGACCAAGTAGAAGATGTTGAGTATTATTCTGCAAGAGTCAATATTAACCCCAATACAGTCTTACACAAAAACAAAAAAGGATCCTTCACCATTAGGAGTGTTCATCCAATTCATATTGCCATAGAAGCTAATACACTTTTATCAGGCAGATTTATTAATCAGGCAGATTTAAAAGATTTTAGAAAAGTGGCCGTCATTGGTATTACGGTACAAGATATGCTTTTTGAAAAAGGAGTAGATCCTATTGGTGCTTACATTGAAATCAATAAAATTCCTTTCAAAGTTGTTGGTGTACAAATGGATGAAAGTGAAACTGATGAAAACAGTATGATTTATTTGCCTGTTACCACCGCTCAAAAAACATTTGGAAAAGCTGAATCTGTAGATCAAATAGTAGTTACTATTAAGGATCCTTCTTTGATTCAGGGAATGCGCACAGAAAAGAAAATAAGAACGGTTTTAGGCCAAGTCAATAATTTTGATCCATCCGACAATAGAGCACTAAGAATTCATAATAAGTTAAAAAGCACTGAAAAGGTATTTACCATGCTAAATAGCATACAATTATTTACCATTTTCATAGGTTTTTTGGCTATTGTATCAGGCTCCATTGGAGTAATGAATATTATGGTTATATCTGTAAAAGAAAGAACCAATGAAATTGGACTAAGAAGAGCTGTTGGAGCATCTCCAAGCGCTATCATCTCTAGTATCATAAAGGAATCAGTATTGCTAACTGTATTTTTTGGTTATTTAGGCTTATTGATAGCCGCACTGGTTTTATCCGTTGTTAATGCCTTTGGCCAAAATGAAGCTTTTAGTAACTTAATGGTAAATATACCTATAGCATTAATGGCTACTGGCATATTAGTACTAGTGGGTCTAATAGCAGGTTTAGTTCCTGCTATCAAAGCTATAAAAATTCGTCCTGTTGAAGCCTTAAATAGTAATTGATGTTTGATTTAGACCGTTGGATAGAAATAGGACATGTACTGTCTAAAAATAAGCTGAGAACCTTACTCACAGGCCTTGGTGTTTTTACAGGTATCTTTATACTAATTGTTTTACTTGGCGGTTCGTCTGCATTAGAAAACGGTGTAGTAGGTCAGTTTAGATCAACTAGTACAAATACCGTTTTATTTGGTGGTAAAACCACTACACTGCCCTACGGTGGCTATCAACCTGGAAGAAAAGTAAATGTATTGTTTGAGGATGCAGCTTATCTGCAAAATAGAACGTCTGGTATCCAAAAAGCATATCCAAGAAGAGGAGGTGCCTATTTTGGTTCCAAAGTTATTTCTAGAAATGGAATCTCTGAAGGCTTTGCTATACAAGGTGAAACACCTGATATTTATGGTGTAGAACCTATCTATACTGTAAATGGACGATTTATTAATGAACTAGATGTAAGAGACAGAAAAAAAACAGCTGTTATTGGTAAAAAAGTAGCTGAAGTTTTTTACCAAAACGGTGAAAACCCTATTGGAACTTATCTAGAAATAGCTGGAACATTTTTTATGGTAGTGGGCGTTTTTGATTCAGATGCTGATGGTAGAAGAGGACAAGACCCTACCGAAATCATTTATATACCCACTTCTACCTACAAAGTACTTTTTAATACTGGAGATCGCATAGATTATTTATACATCACCTTCAAAGATCATGTTCAAAGCCAAGAAGGTTTGGATGAAGTACTTTCTTTGCTAAAAGAAAAACATAGTATTCATCCAGAGGATCAATTGGCTTTTTGGAAATGGGATTTAGGGGCTTTTTACAGAAAAACAAGTGCCTTATTTTTAGGTATTAAAATACTTATGTGGATAGTTGGACTAGGAAGTTTTTTGGCCGGTGTAGTGGGTGTAACCAACATTATGCTTGTAGTGATTAAAGAGCGCACACAAGAATTTGGAATCCTGCGTGCTATTGGAGCTAGACCGCTAGACATTCAACTTCAAGTGATACTGGAAGCAGTGGTATTAACTACTATTTCTGGGTTTATTGGATTTATAGCCGGTGTTGGAGTCGTATATAGCGGTATTTTAGAACAATTCTTTGTAGATACGAGTAGTTCATTTAATATGTTTAAAAATCCATCGGTAGATTTCCAAACTACATTAACTGCATTGTTAATGATTGTATTTTTTGGCGCTGTTGCAGGCTGGGTACCTGCCAAAAGAGCTATTCAAATTAAACCCGTTGAAGCTTTACAAACTGAGTAAATATGAAAAATATTTTAAGAACATTTATTTTAATCCTTTTTGGATTTTTATTTGTAGGTACCATAGTATTTATCTACCAAAAATCTAAGAAGAAGGCTATCGTATTTAAAACACAAAAACCTTTCTATACAGACATTACAAGAAAAATAGTGGCCACAGGTAAAGTGGTACCTGAAAAAGAAGTAGCTCTAAAACCTAAAGTTTCTGGTTTACTTAGCCAAATTTATGTGCAAGCTGGAGATTATGTAAAAAAAGGCCAAGCGATAGCCAAAATTACTATCATTCCTAACATGTTAAGCTTAAATGAAGCAGAAAGCAGGGAAAAACGTGCTATAATTGCGCTAGATGATGCCCGTCAGGAACTTGATAGAAACACTCCCCTTTTTAATGGCAATATAATTACACAAGAAGAATTTCAGCGATATAAAACTAATCTTGACAATGCAAAATTGGAATTGGCGACAGCCAAAGACAACCTTTCCTTGATAAAAAAAGGAATCACACAATCTTCCAGTTCAGAAACAAATACTATTATAAGGTCTACAATTGATGGTATGATTCTTGAACTACCATTAAAAGAGGGAAATTCCGTTATTGAATCTAATACCTTTAATGATGGAACAACTGTAGCTAATGTAGCAGATGTATCAAAAATGATTTTTGAAGGGGTAATTGACGAATCTGATGTCAATAAACTAGCACTTGGAATGCCTATGAAATTAACTATAGGCGCAATTGAAGGGGAAAAATTTGATGCTGCTATCACTTTTGTAGCGCCCAAGGGAAAAGAAGATCAAGGTGCTATCCAATTTGATATTAAAGCTGCTGTAACCCTAAAAGAAGGGATTTTTATTAGAGCTGGATACAGCGCTAATGCAAATATAATTATAGAGCAAGTAGAAAATGTATTAGCTATTAATGAAGGTTTACTGCAATTCGATGAAAAAGGAAGCTATGTAGAAATTGAAAGAAGTGTATCACAAACATTTGATAAAAAACACCTAAAAACAGG
>JBELBA010000105.1:1444-8139 GCA_042095635.1 Chitinophagales bacterium | reverse complement strand
GAAGTTATTATAGTAGGACCAGAATTAGTATCAGTTGAAATAGGGTCTTGTTTGGAGAATAATGGAATGGCTATTTTTGATTTAACATCCAAAGAAGATGATGTATTAAATGGGAATACTGGATCTTTAGAATGGTTTACTAATTTAGATTTTGTAAATGAAATAACTAATCCTACTGCATATGAATCAGGTTTAGATACGGTTTATGCAAAGCTAGTAGGGTCTGACTCCTGGGCAGAAGTTGTCTTGGTCTTTGCAGATTTTAGAACAAGTGAAGCAATTATGCAAATGTGTGATAATGGATTTGGAGCTGCTGTCTTTAATCTGAATTTATTAAATGATGAAATTACAAATGGTGGAGGATATAGTATTACTTGGTTTGAAGATGAAGCGATGCTAAACCAAATCACTAATCCTCAAGGTTATTCTAGCGAAGCTAAAATCATTTATGCCAGCGTAAATATTGGAAATTGTACAGAGATTGTAGCTGTTACATTATCAATTGGTGACTTAGAAGTAGCTAATACCTCTATGAGTTTATGCGAAGATGCAAGTGGTAATGCCAGTTTTGATTTAACCTCTATTAATGAGGAGATAAGTGGTTCTAGTATCTATACGGTAAATTGGTATTATGATGAATATGGAAATGTACCTGTTACCAATCCTTCTCAACTAATAAGTTCTGGTGGTGATACTGTTTACACGCAGGTAGTTGCCAATAGTTTGTGTCAATCTGATATTGCGCCAGTTGTATTAAATGTTGAAACAATAAGGGGTAATCCAACTTCCATAGTTAATTGTTTTGGTGGAAGTTATACACAATTCTTTGATCTAACAACAGCTAATAAAACCGTTAACAATGGTACTAATAATCAAGTATTATGGTATACAGATATAACACTAGAAGAAGAGATTATTAACCCTAACTATTACGTGCCAAGTGATGATGTAAATGGTATAGCACTAATTTATGCAGAAGTTTGTGATGATGTAGTTGATGTAAGTCTTGTACTTAGATTAGATGATACATTAGCAGTTAACATTGATTTTGATGAGACAACAGTTGAAAATAGTGAAACGCTAGAATTAGGTACAGATGTTGAAGAGGTAAGTTATTTATGGGAGCCAAGTGAAGGTCTGGATGATTCTTCTTCTTCTAACCCTATATTTAGTGGAGATACTTCGATTACTTATCATTTAACAGTGACGGATGAATTTGGATGTGAAGCTTATGATTCTGTATATATAAGAGTGGTAGACGAGAAGAAAGAAATAGTTGTGTCTAGTGAAGTGTTTAGTCCAGATGGTAATGGAGAAAACGATAAGTTATTCTTTACTGTTGAAGGAACTTGTCAGATGGATGTTAAGGTATTTAACAGATGGGGTGTTGTTTTATTTGAAACAAATAGCACTGAGCAAGGTTGGGATGGAACTTATAATAATCAATTAGTGCCAAGCGGAACATATGTATATATTATGACTGCTCAATTCTGTGGTAGTGATGAGGCCTACCAATATAATGGAGAAATATATTTAGTAAGATAGACTGTTAAATTTTTAACAATAAACTAAATAATTTGTTTGATTCTTAACTTTATCTATATAATGAATGGTAAATTGATAATATCTTACCTAAATTGTTATTAAAGATTAGGTATAAACAAAATTTAATTACGTGTTTCGCAATAAATCACACATATATTTAACAATTTTATTATTTTTTATGCTTTCTTTCTCTGTGGCTTATGGTCAAGCAGAGTATAGAGTGGATGGAATATCTGATGGGACAAGCATCTCAGTTGTTGATGGGGATAGAATATACGATAGTGGAGGAGATGATGAAAATTATGATTCTAACGAAGATTATACAGTGACATTTTGTGTTTCAACTGATTCATTTATTATTCTTAATCTAGAGGCAGTTGATATTGATTACTATACTACTCTAGAAATTTATGAAGGTGAAAATACAGAAGGTACTAAGCTTTCTAACATTGGAAGTTCAACAAGTGGTCCTATTACCCTTCAATCCTTAGCTTCTTGTATTACTATTTATATGAAAGGATCATCTTGGGCTGGAGATGCTGGCTTCGAAATAGAAGTAGCGACAGTGGCTAAAAGTGATTTAATTGTTCAGGATGGAGAAACACATAACGATGTATGCAATGCAGTATTTTATGATTCAGGAGGGCCCGTTGCAGATTATGGACATAGTGAGTCTAGTGCAACAACTTTTTGTGCTGAAGACGGAGAATATGTAGTCATTGACTTTAACTTACTTGATATTAGCTCTGGGGACAATTTAATGATCTATGATGGAACTAATACTTCCGGAACCTTAATTGCTACATTAACCAATCTAAGTCAGAATAATGGAAGTGGTTTATTACCTTTTCAATCGTCTAGTTCTTGCCTAACAGTTGAGTTTGTTTCTAATTCTTATACCGCAAGAGATGGATGGATTGCAAATGTTACTTGTACTGATGTGGCTTCGCCGATATTATCCTTAGATGGAGGAACACATGATGTTTGTAATGGATATATTTTAGATAGTGGTGGTTTACTTGGAGATTATAGTAATAATGAATCAGATAATGTGACTACTTTCTGTGCAGCTGTAGATCAGCACATGGTTATAACTTTAGAATCGATCGAAATATCTAGCTCTGATACTTTGTTCATTTATGATGGGATAGATGCAAATGCACCGCTATTAGGGCAGCTAACTAACTTCTCTAACTCTACTACTACATTTAGATATCAGTCTTATACTAATTGTCTTAGCATGCGTTTTAGCTCTAACAATTATGGTACAGGAAATGGATGGCTAGGTACTATTGAATGTGTTGGAAATGAACCAACTGATTTTATTAATAGTGGAGGAACTTATGATGTCTGTGAAGGAACGTTTACAGACATCGGTAGAACTGGATATGGTTATATGAAAAACGAAAGTGATAGGCCAACAACGTTTTGTGCTGGATCTGGAGCATATGCAAAATTAGAATTTACATATCTAGATATCGCTAATGGGGATCAGTTAGCCATTTATGATGGTACATCAACGAGCGGAGCTTTATTAGGAACATTTACCAATCTTAATGAGAATAATGGAGTAAGTTTTATTCCTTTGCAATCTACAGGACAATGTTTAACTGTAGATTTCAATTCTAATAGTTCTTCTCAAAGTGATGGTTGGATAGCAGAGATATCTTGCACAGATGAGGCATCTTCAATTGCCTTAATGGATGGAGGAAGACATGAATCATGTAATGGGTACTTTTTTGATGAAGGAGGAATGAGTGATAGTTATGAGAATAATGCAAGTGGTCAGATAACTACATTATGTTCTGATAATGGTGAGCATATTGTTGTAGATTTCGAATATGTAGATATAGATCGGTTAGATTATTTATTTATCTATGACGGTGAAAACACGAGTGGTGATTTATTAGGAACATTTACGGATTTAGAAAATTCAACGGCTGGTATGTATGTCCCTTTCCAATCTTCAGGGGCATGTCTAACATTTGATTTTACCTCTAATGGATCTTATACAGCAGATGGATGGAAAGCAAATTTTCATTGTACAGCAGATGATGCAATAGAATTTATTACAATGGATGAAGGAACGCATAATGTTTGCAGCGCTTACTTCATTGATGGTGGAGGGTTAAATGATGATTATGATATAGATGAAGCTGACAAGCCAACAACTATATGTGCACCAGAAGGTCAATATATTTCTTTTAATTTCTCTTATTTAGAAATTGAAAGTGGAGATGTGTTAACACTTTATGATGGTGAAGATGTTAATGCTCCCGTCTTCGCAACATTTACAGACAAACTTAAGGCTGGTTATGGTTCAGAACATTTCTTACCATATCAATCTTCTGGGCAATGTTTTACAGTAGAGTTAACTACTAATAGTTATGATGAAGGTAACTGGTTGGCAGAAGTTCAGTGTCTAGACTTACCTAATCAATATGCGAGTGATAATTGCGAAACTGCACCAATGATTTGTAGTCTGGATGGTTATAGAGGAATTACAAGTAAGGCACATACTACAGATGCTACAGGAGCAGAATGGAATAGTATTTCTGTAGATAATAATTCTTGGTTAAAATTTGAAGCCGCTTCAACATCAGCTACCTTCATCTTTACGGTAGATGATTGTTTAGAAGGAATGGAATTTATCCAAGTTAAGATCTTTGCAGAGAATAATTGTACATCTCCAAGAACCGGTGTATCAGATAATGTAGAAGTAAAAAAAGTTAATGGTGCAACAGAAGTTACAGCAACAGGTTTAACGCCAGGAGATACTTATAAAATATCTATTGATGGAGCTGCCGGTGCGGTTTGTACATATTCTATTAATGCAGATGATGGAGTAGAGATTATTGATATTAATGCTGGTAGAGATTCAACAATTTGCCAAGGAGAAACTGTAGAGATAACTGGTACAAGTAGCCATAATGATATTAGTTTTGAATGGACTTGGGATGATGAATCTGGATTAGGGAGTATAAATGGTATGGTATTAACTGATGCACCAACCGAAACAACAGAATATACCTTTGCTGCTAATGGAGATGGAGGTTGTGCAAATGTAAAAGATAGATTAACAGTATATGTAGAGAATTGTGCAGAAGAAGATTGTCCTGCTATGCCAGTTGAAATAGAGTCTTGTGCAGGTTTTGATTTAACAACATTAGAAGAAGATATAGCTGGTTCTTTAGATTACAACCTTTCTTGGAATGTAGCTAATCCATCAGATTACCAAGGTGTAGATCAGGAAAAAGTAACAGTAACAGTTAGTGGTGATGCCTGTGAAAGTGTTGATGTATTAGTAACGTTAATTAAGCTTTCTTCTCCAACAGTATTTAATGGTGTGATCGATGAATGTGGGACAGGAACTGCTATTTATGATTTGGAAAGTGTGCAAGCGGATATTGCGCCATTTGATGTAGCAAACGCAACATTTACTTGGTATAGTGATGCTGATCAAGTAAACGAAATTACGTCAGATCTTACGAGTTATTCAAGTGAAGCATCAACATTATCTGTAGTAGTTGATGTTGATGGATGTTCTTCAGTTGCTACTTTAGAATTGCAATTGATCTCTTTAGATCTAAGTAGCGCTTCAATGAATATGTGTAATGATGGAACTGGATCAGGCTCATTTAATCTAACATTGCTTGAGGATTCAATAACAAGTGAAGATTACGATATAGAATGGCATGAGAATATTTCAGGTACATCTGAAGTTTCAGATCCTTCAGCTTATATCAGTGCTGGAGCTAGTGTATATGCAATTGTAACTGATGAAAACGGAGACTGTCCAACATCTGTTGAAGTTCCTTTAACGATTGGTGAAGTAGAAGTAACTGAATTTGAAATTGACCTATGTGTTGCAGCGGGATCTAATGGTGCATTATTAGATTTAACAAGTTTAGAAGATTCAATAAACAGTAGTTTTGGATATTCAATTACTTGGTACAAAGATGATAATCAAAATGAAGAAATAATTAGTCCGGCAGATTATATAACTGAAGGAGCTTCAATATTTGCTTATGTAAGTGAAGATAATGGATCATGCTCTAATCAGGCTGAAATTGGCATTAATGAAACAAAAGCACCTTCTATATTTAATGGAGTATATGAGATCTGTTCTGATGGGTCAAGTAATGGGGTATTTGATTTAACAAGTACCGAAGTTGATATTGCTCCATTTGATGTAGGAAATGTATTGTTTGAATGGTATTTAGATGAGAATATGTTTTTCAATATTACGGAAGACGAATTAACTACCTACGAAAGTACTGCTAAAACTGTATATGCAAAAGTATCTAAAGGTCAATGTTATAGTGTTGCTAGCTTAAGTTTAGAGGTATCTAGTTTAGAGGTACCAAATGCAGAAGCATCTGCATGTGACAACGGGAATGGAGAAGGGACATTTAATTTAATAGAACTTGAAAGTAATTTTGAAGATGATTTAGAAATTGGATGGTATGAAGATGCCAATTTAAATACTGCTATTACTAATACTACTGCGTATACAAGTACTTCAGGTCAAATTTATGCGGAAATAAGTACGCAGAAATGTAGTGCTGTATCGACCATAACATTAAGTGTTGGAGAAATTGTTGCAAACAGCGAAACAATTACTGCTTGTGCCTCCGGAATAAATGAAGCTATTTTTGACTTGGCATCAATTAGTTCGAATGTAAACGGAGGTACTTTAAATACAATAGAATGGTACACGGATGAAGCTTTATCTAATCAAATTACCACAGATGAATATCTAAGTGCTTCTACCACTATCTATGCTAAAGTTGTTGCAGGGGAAGATTGTTTTGGGTCTGCTCCAGTAAGTTTGGTGATTAGCGGAAGCTTAGTAGTTAATGATATTACTAATGAAATAACTGATAACGGAAATGGGGAAGGAACAATTGACCTAGAAAATTTATTAACTGATATCAGCACGGATGCAAGTTCTGTTACCTTCTTCTATGATGAAGCTATGAGTATTGAAGTGGAAACACCAAATGATTTTACAACAAGCGGGCAGATTTTATATGCATACAGTACTAATAATGAAGGATGTTTCGCAAAATCTACTGTAACATTAACAATAAGCTCAGGCGATGGAGACAATGGTTCAGGCGATGGAGACAATGGTTCAGGCGATGGGG
>JBELBA010000105.1:0-1344 GCA_042095635.1 Chitinophagales bacterium | reverse complement strand
GATGGAGACAATGGTTCAGGTGATGGAGACAATGGTTCAGGTGATGGAGACAATGGGAATGATGATGATAATGACGATTCAGATACAGATGATGATAATGATATCGATGACAATGATGATGTAACAGATGCCGATACATATGGATTAGAAATACAGAGTGTTGCAATTAATTCTTGTGATAGCAGCGGATATGGAACATATAATTTATCCAATATCGCTAATAAGGTATTAAATGGTGTGGAAGGATATTTATTATGGTTTACAGATATAGCTCATTCTATTAGAGTAGAGGATCCTAGTCATTATCATACCAATGAAGCTAATGCTTATGCTGTGTTAGCTGGTGGAGATCAAGGGGCTGTTGTTGCTTTAAACAAATATTCAAAAATGGACTTACAGATTCGACCAGAAGCATTATTGTTAGAAGAGGGTGATGAGCTTACTTTATATTCTAATTATCCTGATGTTGCACATAATTGGTCTCCAAGTAAAGGATTAGATGATAGTACTAGTAGTGAGCCTTATTTAGTTGCACAAGAGAACATGGTTTATTACTTAAATGTAGTTGATGACTTTGGATGCGAAGCAAGAGATTCAATATATTTAAGAATTATTGAAGAAAAAGAAGAGTTAAACGCAGTTGCTCAAGTATTTAGTCCTAATGGTGATGGTAATAATGATGAATTAGAAATCAATGCAGATGGAGCATGCACATTAGACTTTAGAATATTTGATAGATGGGGTAGAGAGATCTTCAAGACCAATGATGTAGACAATGGATGGGATGGCACTTATAAAGGTGCTTCAGTACCCTCTGGCACTTATATGTATGTCTTAAATATTAAATATTGTGGAGATCCAGAATTATATCAATTTCAAGGAGAAATATTAATAGTGAAATAAAAAAAAAGCCCCGATTCATCGGGGCTTTTTTTAGAATATCTTATACCAAGGTTTCTTCTTAGTTTCTTCATGATCATCACCATATCCGTATCCGTATCCGTAACCATAACCATAATTCTTATCATAGTTAGATGAATTAACTAATACAGACATATTCTTTAACTTATTCTCTTTGTAAAGTGTTTGAGGAATACTTAATAAACGCTTATCTAAATAATCAGCTCTAGATACATATATTAATATATCAGAGTATTGACTTAATAATAAAGTATCCGTTACCATTCCTACTGGAGCAGTATCTACAATGATATAATCATACTTTGCTCTTAATTCAACAAATAACTGTTTGGTTTTATCGGCCATTAATAACTCAGAAGGGTTAGGAGGTATAGGACCAGAAGGGATAATATCCACGTTTTCTATTTTTTCGCTTTTGTAAGT
>JBELBA010000104.1:0-3477 GCA_042095635.1 Chitinophagales bacterium | reverse complement strand
TTTACAATAAAAAATGAGGCCTTCCGCAAAACGAAAGGCCTCAACCCAAAAAAGAAATAAACTCCATACTTAAATGGAACTCATTAATATCCTTTCCTTAGAAAGGGTATTTTCTAGCAGCACTTACATACTCAGCTACTCTATCTCTTGCTGCAATAGCATTATAAGGTTTCTGCTTGGTAAATCGCTTTAATCCTAATAATAACATTCTAGACATATCCCCTTCTGCAAAAGCATTAATAGCTTCTTTACCAGCTCTATTGATAATGTCTGCTGCATTATTAATATAAATCTTAGCCATATCGATCGCAACTGCATTTGCAGCTTCACCATCCTTTTGCACTAATTTGTCTACTCTTAATAAAACAGATTCTGCATTATATAATTCGATCAACATGTCTGCCATGTTCATCATTAACATTTGCTCTCTATCGATCTTATCCATATACTTCTGAACAGCAGCACCTGCTACCATTAATCCAGCTTTCTTGAAATTTTCGATCGCTTTATATTGGTCATAGAACAAAGAATCATCACCAGAACTCATATCCGGAATACCCATTAATTCTTTTTGAACTGCCATAGCTGGAGTCATTAAATCTAACTCTCCTTTCATGGCTTTCTTTAACATCATACCAACCGCTAACATTCTACAAATCTCATTAGTACCTTCAAAGATTCTATTAATTCTCGAATCTCTATAACATCTTTCAATATCATATTCTGAAGAGAATCCATATCCACCATGTATCTGAACACCTTCATCTACAACATAATCTAACATTTCAGAACCTGCTACTTTTAATACAGCACACTCTACAGAATAAGCTTCAGCAGCTTGCAGTAATGCATCCGAAAATGGAACACCATCAGCTCTTAATTGTTCTTCCATTTCTGAAATTCTAGCACCTGCTCTATACATTGCAGATTCTAATGTAAAAGCTCTTATCGCTTGTTCTGCTATCTTATGCTTAATGGCTCCAAATTGAGCAATTGGCGTATTAAACTGCTTTCTATCATTTGCATATTTTACAGAAAGATCAATAGCTCTTTTTGCTCCACCTAATGCAGCGGCAGCTAATTTAATTCTACCAATATTTAAGATATTGAAGGCAATCTTATGTCCTTTACCAATCTCTCCTAATAAGTTTTCAACCGGAACTTTAACGTCTTCCATAAACACTTGTCTAGTAGAAGAACCTTTGATTCCCATTTTCTTTTCTTCAGCACCAGTACTAAATCCTTCCATTCCTTTTTCTAAAATAAATCCTGTGAAATGTTCACCATCAATTTTAGCAAAAACAATGAATAAATCTGAAAACCCAGCATTAGTGATCCACATCTTCTGACCATTCAATACATAGTGTTTTCCATCTTCAGAAAGTACTGCTTTAGATTTGGCTCCTAACGCATCGGATCCAGATCCTGGTTCTGTTAAACAATAAGATGCTTTCCATTCTCCAGAAGCTAATTTTGGAACATACTTTTGCTTTTGTTCATCCGTACCAAAATAAAGAATTGGTAATGTACCAATACCACAATGTGCAGATAATCCTACAGCAAATGAATGTCCTCCACCTACTATTTCTGTAATTTTTAAAGAAGTAACAGAATCTTTAGCAAAACCACCATATTCTTCAGGAATAGAAGTAGAAAGTAATCCTAACGCTCCTGCTTTATCTAATAATGAAGGTAGTAATTGCGGATGCTCCATAGAATCAATCTCTGCCAACTTAGGCAGTACTTCTGTTTCCATAAACTCCGCACACATGTTAGCAATCATTTTTTGCTCTTCATCTAATTCCTCTGGAATAAAAATGTCTTTAGCCGCTGTTTTGGTAATGAGGAAGTCCCCACCTTTTCTTAATTCACTCATATTTATACTTTTTTGGGTTTAAGTAATATTTTAACCTTTCCTTTAGGAGCGAGACCAGGGGAGAGGTTTATTTTAATAATTCTACAATCGAAGCAATACCTTGACCACCACCTACACAGGCAGAAATCACTGCATACTTCTGATCTCTTCTTCTTAATTCATTTAATGCTGTAAGTATCAATCTTGATCCTGTAGCTGCCAATGGATGCCCCATTGAAATTGCTCCTCCGTTAGGATTGATAATTGAAGGATCTAGATCTAACGCTTTAATACACGCTAATGATTGAGCTGCAAATGCTTCGTTCAATTCAATTAAACTAATATCATTAATGCTCATTCCCGCTCTTTTTAAAGCTTTTGGAATTGCTGCAACTGGTCCAATTCCCATATAGGCAGGATCTACTCCAGCACTTACACAAGAAACCATTCTGGCAATTGGTTCAACACCTAACTCTTTTACTTTAGCTTCAGACATCACTAACATAAATGCGGCACCATCTGAAGTTTGAGAAGAGTTACCAGCGGTGACACTGCCACCTTGTGCAAATACAGGTCTTAGTTTTGATAAACCTTCCATAGATGTTCCTGCTCTAGGACCTTCATCTTTACTTACTGTCCAAGATCTAGTCTTTCGCTTATTGTCTTCTAAATATACTTCTTCAACATCAATTGGATGAATTTCATCTTGAAACAATCCTTTCGCTTGTGCTGCTAATGATTTGTTATGGGACTCCACAGAGAACTGATCTTGATCTTCTCTATTAATTCCATATTTATTAGCTACATTTTCTGCAGTAGCACCCATTCCTAAAAAGTAGTCAGGATTAGAAGTTGCAATTCCATAATTTGGAACGGTCTTCCATCCTACCGTAGGTACTTGAGACATTGATTCTGCACCACCTGCAACAATAACATCAGCCATTCCGGATCGAATTTTTGCTACTGCTTGTGCAACGGTTTCCACACTCGACGCGCAATATCGATTAACCATTTGTCCTGCAACGTCCATCCCACATGATTCTAAAGCGATGGTTCTTGCGATCAACAATCCTTGTTCTGCCTCTTGTACAGCAGTACCAACAATTACATCATCTATTGTGTTGGGGTCTAATTTTGGTACTTTAGCCAACATACCTTTTATAACTTCAACAGCTAGGTCATCAGCTCTAGTAAATCTAAAACCACCTTTTTTCGCTTTTCCTACCGCTGTTCTTAATCCAGCTACAATATAAGCTTCTTGCATATCTTTAAATTTGAACTAGTTTCTTAATGGTTTACCTGATGTCAAAATTGACTGAATTCTTTCTTGAGTTTTTCTAGTACCTAATAAACTTAAGAAAGCTTCTCTTTCTAGATCTAATAAATACTGTTCATTGACTTTAGTTGGCATAGATAAATCACCACCAGCCATTACATAAGCTAATTTCTCAGTAATCAGTTTATCATGCTCAGACATGTAGTTACCTCTATAGAAAGCATTTGCTCCTGTATAGAAGGCAGCGATTACTTGTTTACCTAATACCTGAATATCATCTCTTTGTAAAGGTTGCGTATATCCAGCATTAGACATTTCAATAACAGAAGCTTTAGCATCAGCAATT
>JBELBA010000103.1:0-8110 GCA_042095635.1 Chitinophagales bacterium | reverse complement strand
CTAACATCATCTATATAATCTTCATTAGTAGGTCTATGACCAATTTCAAATCCTAAATTCCAATATCTATTTACAGCATATTTAAATCCAAACCCCATAGGAACGGAATAAGCTAATAAAGAATACTTTGGTGATCCTGGATATTCCGGAGTCCCTTGACCTTCGGTACCTAAAGGTTGAAGCCTAACCCATTTCTCTTCAGAATTAGGGTCTTGTGGATCTGGATTAATTTTACCTTTAGGATTAAATACAAAACCACCAATCCCTAAAAAGGCATAAGGTGCAAATCTAAAACGCTTTCTTCTAGGTTCATACCTCAGAAAGTTAACCTCTAATTGAGTAGAAAATTCAACAACACCAGATCTAAAGCTTAAATTTCTATAATACCTAAACCACTCATCCGCTAACAAGTTTCTAGGATGGGCTAATTTATCATTCCCTTGAACAATACCCCATATAAAACTTCCTCTTACACTTACATAGTGATTTAGATTATATCTGTAAAAACCTCCTAGCGCTGGTCTAGTTAAGGTTAACTCCATATCTGCAATAAAAGGTCTACCAATTTTTGAATTACCTCCCAATTCTCCCAAAAACTGAGAAGCACCCATAATCACTCCAATTTCTTGAAGACGACCTCTGAATTGAGCTTGAGCTGAATTAACTCCAATAAAAAGGGTTAATAATAATATGAATATGTTACGAGTCATTGCTATAAAGTTACAATAAAAATAAAAGGTTTAATTCCTTTTGTCAATACCCCACATCATTTTGTTTCTTAAAGTAGTCATAAAATCATCTGTTTCTATCCTTAATATCTTTATTGTAAAGTCTGCTTTCTTCACTGCCATCTGTATATTAGAATCTACAGTTTCAATTCTAGAATCCAATGTACATAAGAATTGATTACTTCTTCCTTCAATCTCAAATGAAATAATACAATCATCAGAAACTACGATAGGACGCTGTGTAAGGTTGTGTGGAGCAACAGGATTTATGACAAAATTATTACTATTAGGAAAAACAATTGGCCCTCCACAGCTTAGATTATAGGCCGTAGAACCTGTTGGAGTACTTACTATCAGGCCATCAGCCCAAAATGAATTTAAGAACTGTCCATTAATATAAGTATGTACAACAATTAAAGATGAAACATCTTTTTTATGCAATGCAAATTCATTTAATGCATAATTACTAGATCCAAATAATGAAATATTTGATTCTAATGAAAGTAGTGATCTTTCTTCAATTGAATACTTTCCGTTTACAATTGCTTTAACTACTTCTGGAATTTGACTTTTATTTATTGAAGATAAAAATCCAAGTCGACCAGTATTTATTCCGATTACGGGAATTCCAGACCCACCTACTATGGTAACAACGTCTAATAAAGTTCCATCTCCTCCTACAGAAATTACAAAATCAACTTCACCAATATCTTTTGAATTGAAAAACAATTCAAATTTACTAGGCAAATCAATTGATTGTTTAATGAATTTAAAAAAGACTTCGTGAAACTTAATTTCTACTTCATAAGAAGACAAACTTGCTATAAGTTCTCTAACATAAGGTACATCTTGTTCTTGAAGAACCCTACCATAAATAGCAACTTTCATAGCTATTATAAATCTAGATATTTCATCAAGGAATCATATCTTTCCTTAAATGAATCTAAATAGGCTTCAGCAAGGAAAGAATTGGTAACATTGTAAGAGAACCTTTCGAAAGTTGCTATCAATCTTCTAGTATCACTGGTATTAACTTTTAAAGTAACAACGATATTAGAAGAATGCTTGATATTATTAACATTAACAGATAAAATGATTGAATCATTTGATTCTACAATCCTAGCTATTTCAGACAAAGCATAATCATGCAATCCTAACTCTAAAGTTATAATTGCACCAGGATCTTTGATTGAATTTAATTCTGCTAAATATTTAACCATGTCTTTAAGCGTAATAACACCAACATAGTTTCTTTCTTCTGTAATTACAGGAACAAGCGTTAAGTATTCTTCAGATACAGCTTTAATTACTTCATAGTAATGTTGTGTATCTACAACAAAATGCTTAGAAAGGTTTAATTTATGTTCCTTTAGACTTGCAGAAGGTTGATTGTAGTCGATAATATCATCTTCGGATATTAAACCAATAAATTCAATACCATCAACTATTGGTAAATGCTTTACTTTAAACTCCTGCATGAAAAGTATTGCATGCTCTCCAGAATCACTAGATTTTAATGGAGGAATCGATTCCGTTATTAATTCTCTAGCGATCATAAGTTTATTTGTTTAAATATGCATCCAATATTTCATTGAATTCACTAGGCTTTTCCATCATAGGAGCATGACCACATTCTTCAATCCAATGTAATTCAGAATTTTCTATTAATCTATTGAATTCATCAGCCACGTGCGGTGGTGTAACATTATCGTTTGCACCCCAAATTAGACAAACTGGTTGTTTAATTTTCGGTAATTCATCTGCTAAATTATTTCTAATTGCAGATTTACTTAAAGCAATAGTTCTAATAACTTTTGCTCTATCATTTACAATCTCAAAAACTTCATCCACTAATTCTTTGGTTGCTGCTTCAGGGTTATGAAATACATTTACAGTTTGATCCTTAATGTATTCATAACTTCCTCTTTTAGGAAACGAACCACCTAACTGGTTTTCAAACAATCCAGAACTTCCAGTTAGAATTAATGATTTAACCATATCTGGATACTTTAATGTATACAATAAACCAACATGTCCACCAAGTGAGTTACCTAATAATGTTAAGTTATTTATATCAGTTTGCTTAACAAACTTATTTATGAATTTAACTAAACCACTTAGGCTAGTATTCACCAACGAAAGTTCATACAAAGGAAGCATAGGTATTATTACTCTATGCGTTTTTGAGAATTTCTCAATTACGTCTTCAAAATTACTTAAAGCCCCAAAAAGACCATGCAACAACATTATTACATCTCCTTCACCCTCATCAATGTAACGGAACTTCTTTACTTCTTTAATTTCAAATTTCATAGGTATTAAATTAATCTTATGCTAAACAAAATACGGCATTTTTTTTGACATTTACTTCAAGTATGAAGCAAAATAAAGTTCAACCTCTTGAAACCAATCTTTCAGGAATGGTATAAAGCTATAAAGTAGAGGCGCCGTAAATTCAACATAAGAATATAATAAACTATCACTAATTAAACTATTAGGAATCAAATTAATCATGTTAGCTAACCATATTAAAGTACTGAGAATCAAGGTAACAGTTAGCATACCTCCAATTGCACCAACTAATCTATTTATCCAATTTAGATAAATCATTTTAAACAATCCTTCAATCAATTTTACAACTAATCTTCCTGCCAATATAATGAAGATGAAAACAATTAAAAATGACAGAAAAGGAATGATAGATTGATGAACATCTATTAATAATTCTATCTCTTTACTAACTAATGGAATAAACTTAAAACCGAAAAAGACACCTAAAAATAAGAAGGCCATCATTAATGCAACTCTCAACAGGCCTTTCTTATAACCTTTATATATTCCAAATAACAATGGAATTGCGATAACTATATCTAAAACCATTAATCGTCTATTTCTTCAAAATCTATTTCCTCAATCTCATCAGATTTCATTAAGGGTTTAGAAGTCGAATTTGTAGTTTTTTTCTTATTTGGATTAGAAGTCGTTTGACGTCGATCTTGATAAGAAGCCGATTTGAAAAGACCTCCAAAAAGATTTCTTATTAGATAATAAGCTACAAATCCGAATATGAGTATTTTAAAAATCATACTTGCTGAATATATTGATTTCACTTTGGTTACAAATTTAGACAAGTAATTGCAAAGATTACAGCTAGGTGGATAAATATTAGATACTAAATGTATCATTTCCTAACGTTTCTACGTAGTTTTATTATTGTACCTACTGTAAAACCCGACAAGCCAACATGAAGAAATTTAACATTACCCTTGGACTATTAAATCTTGCTATACTTTCAGCAATGCTTATTTCATTCTCGTTGGATGATAATGATGATTTTGACGCTGAGAAAACAACTTATCAAGTTGGTCCTTGGAAGATTCCTAATTATTTAAACTTTTCTAACGAATCTGTTCCAATGAACGATATTGATGTTAAGGAAAGATTTGATAAGGAAATGTTAATCAACACTTATTGGCATTCTGCTACTTTATTAAATATTAAAAAAGCAAATAGATACTTTCCTATTATCGAACCTATACTTGCAGAGAATAAAGTACCAGATGATTTTAAGTACTTGGCTGTAATTGAAAGCGGACTTGACCCAAACAGTAGAAGCCCCTCAGGTGCTTTGGGTTTATGGCAAATAATGAAAGCTACCGGTAAAGAATTAGGGTTAGAAATCAATAATGAAGTAGACGAAAGAAAGCATATTGAAAAGGCAACGCAAGCAGCATGTAATTATCTTAAAAAGGCCTACAAAAAGTTTGGATCTTGGACCTTAGTAGCTAGTTCTTATAATGCTGGAGTTTCAAGAATAAATAAGCAGTTAAATACGCAACATGTAGATAGCTACTATGATTTATACTTAAATTCAGAGACAAGCAGATACTTATTTAGAATCTTAGCATTGAAGGAAGTACTTAATAATCCACAGAAATATGGATTCAAATATTCTAAGAAAGATTTATACCCTACTTATAAATACAAAGAAATTGAAATAAGTACTTCTATCAAAGATATCCCTTCTTGGGCTAAAGAAAATGGAACAACTTACAAGATGTTGAAAGTACTAAATCCTTGGCTTAAAGAACCTTATCTAACAAACAGCTCAAGTAAGCTATACAAGATTAAACTTCCTGTATAAAAATGAAAGAGCAAATAATAGATTTAACCCCCCTTAATAGTTTGGAGAATTAAAAAAAGACTTTATATTTGCATCCACTTACGGCTGGAACCGTAGCTCAGTTGGTAGAGCAATGGATTGAAAATCCATGTGTCGGCAGTTCAATTCTGCCCGGTTCCACGAAAAAAGACCCATCACTTTATGGGTCTTTTTTTTTGCTATATATTAATGCAACAGAAATCAAATAATGCATCTCTGTTTTCTTTAATGAATCATTAATTTAACCATATGAAACTTTCGATCGATATAAAATCTTCTTCCTCTCCAGAATGGATACAAGCGGTTATGAATGATTTTGAATCTTTTTTAAAAGACCATGCAGATTGTGAAAGAAAAGCTTCAGGTATGGCGCAACATTTAATTGCTAAATATGCTGACAGAACAGCAATCATACCTGGTTTAATTGATCTAATGATTGAAGAAATGGAGCATTTTAGAGATGTCTTTGATTTAATGCAATCAAAGAATATCAGTTTAAATAAAAACATGGTACCTGATGCATATGTGAATGCTTTACAAAAACTTAGAAAATCTGATGTGGATGGAAGATTTCTGGATACCCTACTCCTAGGTTCTGTTATAGAATGCAGAGGTGCTGAGCGATTTAAAATGGTTGCGGACCATATTGAAGATAAAGAAATGGCAAAGTTTTATAAAAGACTTTGGACTTCTGAAGCTAAACATGGTCATATTTTCGTAAAGTGGGCCCTTAATTATTTTGATGAAAAGACAGTATATGATAGATTAGATTGGTTAATGGATAAAGAATCAGAAATAATCAAAAACCTTCCTATTAAAAGTGCTCTTCATTAATGAAATTGCTATTTCTATCATTATATTTAGTAAATACAACTACATTGTTTAGCCAACAATCTGGAGAACTAATACTATATGCTATACAAAATTGGAAGAAACTACTTTATTGATAATAACGTAGTTCTTAATAAAAATTAAATGTATTCGCTTTATATTACTAATGTAAATGAAATTTTAAGAAATTATAATACTCAAATTATCACGACAAAAAAACAAATATGAAATCTCTAATTATTGCTTTAGTACTCTTATTAAATACAAGCCTTCAATCTCAAGATTGTCCTATCTGTGATTTAGAAAATAGAATAAAGGATGCCAGAGCCTTGTTTGAAGAAGACAAAGTTTTCGATCTATCCCATCAATTATTAAAAATAGATAATGAAAATTTTACTGCTCATTTTATGCTAACCTATTACTATGGATTAAAAGGAAGAAGATCTGAAAATGAAGACTATAAATTGGCAATGTATGATACTTCAAGGATGCATGCTGAAAAAACATTTTCGATAGATTCAAATACCTCTAAAGCCAATTATGCTATGGCTTTAGCTATGGGAATTGTTGCTGAAATTTCAGGAACATCAGACAAAATAGCTGCATCAAAAAAACTTAGATATTATTGTGAGCGTTCAATTGAATTAGATCCTACTTATGCAAAGCCTTACTATATTCTTGGAAGATGGAATAATACAATTGCTAATTTCTCTTGGTTTGAAGTTTTTCTGGTAGACCTGCTCTTTGGCGGAACTCCAGTAGGTGCTTCTCATGAAAAAGCATTGGAATGCATGCTCACAGCTGTAAAATATGAAAAGTCCTTTCTTTACTACCACGGCCTAGCAGGTGCATACGCTGAACTAGACATGGATGACAAAGCTATTGAGGTATTAAAAGAATCTTTGAAATTACCTGTTATAGAAAAAGATGCTTTAGCTAACAAGCAAAGATGCATAGATTTGCTAGAAGATCTAGAAGATTAATATTTGGTAATACTAGCATCTATTTCATCAGACCAGGCATAAATTCCTCCCTTCATATTGTATAAGTTATCGAAACCATACATCGTTTGTAACTGCATTACAACTTGAAGGGATCTATTGCCTGTTCTACAATAGATTACAACTGGTTTATCTTTAGATATTTTATCTTCTGCATATAATATATCATTCATTGGAATTAATTCTCCACCAATATTAGCGATGTCTTTTTCATCTTGTTGCCTAACGTCAATCAACTGAAAATCAACTTTTGAGTCTAACATCTCTTTTACTTCTAAAACTGTTTTTTCTGGAAACATAACTTACTTATTTTGAATTATTTATTGCTCTTAAAATATCTTTTTTAATATCATTAATATGTTCCAATCCTACACTTACTCTTATTAAACCAGGGACAATACCAACTTCTAATCTTTCTTCTTCTGTTAACTTTGCATGAGTGGTACTTGAAGGATGAGAAACAATTGTTCTACTATCTCCTAAATTAGCTGTTAAAGAACTAACTTCAATAGCATCCAAAAACGATCGACCTCTTTCTACCCCTCCTTTAATTACAAAAGTAACTATACCACCTCCTAAACTCATCTGTTTCAATGCTAAATTATAACTATGATAAGTTTTTAATAATGGGTAATAAACATCTACAACATCTTCAATTTCTATCAACCAATCTGCTAATTCTAAAGCATTACTAGAGTGTTTTTCCATTCTTAATGATAAGGTCTCTAATGATTTAGAAAACATCCATGCATTGAAAGGGGACATAGAAGGACCTGTACTTCTACAAAAGGCTTTTATGTCTTTCATTATAGCTTTAGTAGAAACAATTACACCACCTAAACCTCTTCCTTGTCCATCAATATACTTCGTAGCAGAATGAACTACAATATCAGCACCAAAATCAATGGGTCTTTGAATAAACGGCGTTGCAAAACAATTATCAACCAATAGTAATACATTATATTTATTACATAAATCACTTACTAAGGCTATGTCTACTAAATCTAAAGTTGGATTAGTTGGCGTTTCAATGATTAACATCTTCGTATTATCCTGAATAGCAGCTTCCCAATTAGATTGATCTTTAATATCTACATAAGTATGATCAATATTCCATTTAGGTAAAAACTTAGTTAATACAGTATGAGTAGAACCAAATAATGATCTACAAGCAACTACATGATCCCCTGCATTTAATAAAGCTGCCATACTATTAAATATTGCAGCCATACCTGATGCAGTCGCTAAAGCATCTTCACCTCCTTCAAGTAGTGCCATTTTATTTTCAAACTCCTTAACCGATGGATTTACAAATCTAGAATAGATATTCCCTTCCAACTCATCCGCAAACATAGCACGCATCTGCTCTGCATCATTAAAGACAAAAC
>JBELBA010000102.1:0-8172 GCA_042095635.1 Chitinophagales bacterium | reverse complement strand
GCTATCTTCTGTAATCTAGCCTCTGTATACCTCATTGCAGCAGGACTATCTCCATCAACAGAACCGAAGTTCCCTTGTCCATCAACCATCGGGTATCTTAATGACCATTCTTGAGCCATTCTAACCATGGTGTCATAAACTGAAGTATCTCCATGTGGATGATATTTACCTAATACCTCTCCAACAATTCTTGCAGACTTTTTGTGTGCTTTATTATGCGCCACTCCAAGTTCTGACATTCCATATAAAACTCTTCTATGAACAGGCTTTAAACCATCTCTAACGTCTGGTAAAGCTCTAGAAACAATTACTGACATCGAATAATCGATATAAGCTGTTTTCATTTCTTCTTCAATATTAATCGGAATGATTTTCTCCGCCATAATTATTGCTTTTATTTACTATATAAAAATAGACTAAAAAGCGCTGTTTTTATAGTCTTTCAGCCCGAAAAAATCTCCACTTTATACACTCTATTTTGTGGAAAACAATTTGAATTTAATTTTCCTATTTACACAGAATAATATCCTTTGCTTAAGCAGCAATAAATTATCAATAACTTAAATTGGTATTACCTTCTCTAAATTTGTAAATTAGCATTGCTCATGCAGGATGTTTGGCAAAATGAAACTTTCATTTTTACATATATCGGTGTGTATTGATTGGACTACGGCGGGCCTCAAGCTTCGGCTTCACAGATTGTGACAAGGGGATTACGGAACCCGAACAGCATACCTTAATCTTGACTTATAGTTAAGTTTCAGTGGACCCTTCCTGCATGGGTTTTTTTCTATTTCGCTTCCATCGATTGTGAGACCACAGCCAATATTCTGGCACAGCTTTAATATCACATTCTAAGGACCTAACAAAAGCTTCCGTTAATTGATTCTCAATTAATTCGTCTTTCCCATTATATAATTCTTGAAGTTCTATTAGATAACTCCCTCTTCGTTCTTTTTTAATACTAGTATACAGCATTGGTAAACCTAATTTCTTGGCAAACTTTTCCGGACCATTAAAAAAGGCTGTTTCTTGATTTAAGAATGTAGTCCAATAAACATCATGTCCCCTTGGAGATTGATCTGCATTCATGGAAACAGAGAAAGTTGTCTTCTTTTGAAGAAGATGTCTAAAGGCATTGTTCATTGGAACTACCTCTGTGTCAAATTTTGAACGATTGGTATTTATTATTTGTTCTATCGCCTTATCTTTAATAGGCTTATAAATGATGACTTGATCAAAATTTGTATTAGCACCCATACAAGCACCTGCCCACTCCCAATTACCATAATGTCCTAGTACCATGATAATTGACTGCTCACTCCCCTCGTAATGATTTAGAATAGTCTTTGCTGCTTCAGAAAATTTAATTTGATTATTAAAGCTCCCTTTATTCCAGCCCTTAATTTGAAAACTCTCTACAATTACGTCTGCAAAATGACGGTAGAATAATTGTTCAATTCTTTTTAAAGCAATGGTTTCTTTATCAGGAAAAGCATTAGACAGATTCTTTCTGACAAGCTCTTTTCTATAACCAACAACATAGTATAAGACTATGTATAAGACATTGGATAACTTATATGCTGCTCCAAGTGGTAATAAAGATAATGTAGAAATGAAAAAACCTTTCATTTAATAAAGATAAACATTACTCAATAAAAGGCTTTAAATATCTTCTAAGAAGGTACTATGCTACAGCTGCAAATGTACCTGCATATGGAGAATCATATACTTCTTTTCTTAGCAATGTAAAACCATATATGACTTTTGATTTATCATCCGTCTGAAAACAATATTCAACTTCATAAAACGGACCATGCGAATGTTCAACTTTTACTGCAGTTCTGCATATATATTTAACTCCATTTAGATTAACAAATGCATCTCCACTTAATACTAATGCATTTGTATCTTGTTTTAATTGCCCAGTTAAAGCTCCCATCTCATGAATATATATTCCTTTATCTGCATCCCTTAGACTAAACCTATTAATTTTTACATCTAAAAAATCTTGATCAACAACCTTCTTAATATTAAAGATCATCTTACCTTTCAATGTAGAAAATGCTTGATCTTTTAGATCATTGATATCATCACTATTAAAGTCCTCACTAGATACATCAATAGCATGATTATCTGAGATTACATATCTCATCATTTTAATTGGAGAAACAGCAACAATTGGAGTTTGACTTTTTAACTGGCTAAACATAATACAAGACTTTTACAGGTGAATGATTTTATTTACCTATCTATTCCGTATTAAAAAAAAAGTAACCTAGTTTATTTAAATATACCTCGATTATCGAAGTAATGCGACTTTGCTCTATTAAAGTCTAAAAATGAAGAAGAACTTAGATATTCTCTATTAGAAGCATAAAGGAATAACAATGTTCCTTCTTTAATATCATTAATTACACTTTCATAGATATCCATTGGTATAGCAGGACATCCTTGGCTTTTACCAATAAACCCATTTTTCTTAACTAATTTATCATTAACATAGTGTGCCCCATGAACAACAATATTTCTTACTCTAGCATTATCATTAAAAGAAATATCTAATCCGTCTAGTCTTAAAGAATATCCATTCTTACCTGAATAAGTCTCTGCAGTTTTAAAAAAACCTAAACTACTTTTAAAGGAATTTGGCTCATTTGAAAACTCTACAACATACTTATCCCCGCCAGTATTTTCTCCATGCGAGACATATGTACGATGAAGCAATTTTTTCTCATCTAAGTCTAAACAGTAAAACCTTTTCTCTGAAGATGGTTGTCTGAAATCAACAATAGTCATAATTGGCTTAGCAACTAATCCACGATTTCTCGTGTTCATATAACCAACAAATGATGTTTTAAATATTCTAAAGCTTAACTGTCCTTCTAAGCCTGCTTCATTATAAATCTTCTCTATATAAGAATCAAAAAGCTCAGCTTCAATTTCAGCTCTAGTTTTACCTATAAATCTCTTATCAACCTCATGGTCTTTCTCATTCCCATCATTATTAGAAATAAGACTAATACTTAACATTAATATGATCAATAGTAAGCTCTTATACATAATATTTGTTACGTAAAAATACGTCTTTAGTTCAATTATTAATTAGAATTTGAGGACAATTTATACACAACTACGCATATTGACCTGTTTGAAGTAAAACTAAAGTGCATGCTTCTTCATAGCTTATGTTTGCTTGTTTTAACTTACTGTAAAACAATTCATTTTCAGTTCCTGGATTAAAAATTACTCTACTTGGTTTTATTACACCAATAATATAATCAATATAATCTGTTTGATTATTAGGACCAATATATAATGTGACAATATCTATTCCTTCAACTTTTGGAAGGCGCTTTATGGGTAAAATGCTTTGACCTAAAATTTCCCCTTCTTTAATTCCTATGAGTCTAAAATCAAAACCATGATCAGCTAGCAGCTTAGCAGCTTTATATGCATATCTATCTGGATTGATGCTAGCGCCTACTATTAGTGTAACCATATTATTTATCTAATTTACTTAAACGATCATATAGAACTACGGCACCAGATACTGCAACGTTTAATGATCCATCTGTAGGTATCTCTATAACATGTTGACATTTGTTTACTATCCCTTCTTGTAAACCTACATCTTCAGCTCCTAATAAATATATCGCCCTTTTGGGGTGCTTAAAGTCAATTAAAGATTTAGAAATATTATTTTGCTCTAAACCAATAATCTGGCAATCTCTAGGAACATTACTAAAAAATGCTTCAGCATCATCATAATGATACATAGGAATTTTAGAATAAGCATTAAAGACGTCAGAAGTCTGCTTCTTATACTTTTTACCTATCGTAAAAATGAATGATGCATTGAAGTTTACAGCTGTTCGCCAAAGCGTACCTATATTAAAATCCCTTTTTGGATAATATATTCCAATTCCAAAATAGCCTGATTCTTTTGCCTTATGCATCTTTTTTCAATTTTTGGAGTAAAACCATATTCCATTCCAACTTGTATAAGTTGCTTTTAATGGCTAATTTAATCAATAAATTAAAGCATTTAACAAATGAGTCAATCGGAATTAGATTTTAAAGCAGTACTAACACAGTTTTTTAAAAAGTACAGAAGACAAAAACTACACAGAGTAGATCATCTTGCAGAACAATTTGCAGGGCAAGAAGAAGAGATCATGATGTTGCTTTGTAGAAAATATAAAGTTGACCCAAGTAATGTTGAAGGAATTGATTTATCAGCTAAGATTAATGAGTTAAATGAAAGATCTGAATTACAAGCGCAACATGTAAGTCATGATGATCACGACCATGAAGAACATCAAGAGGAAGATGAGTACGAAGAAGAAGGAGATGAAGAAGAGGTTCCAAAAAAGAAAGGTAAATTAATGTTAGTGATTATTCTTGCTGTTGTAGTTGGTATGGGAGGAGCATTTTTTGCATTTGGTGGAATGGATATCATTGGCGGACACAGTGGAGAAGCTGAAGCAGGCGATTCAACTGCTGTGCATGAAGAAATGACTAAGGAAGATGTAATGGATTCTACACAAGTAATGGATACTTCAGAAGTAATGGATTCTACAGAAGTAATGGATACTGCACAAATCGAAGATTCAAGCGCTATTGAAAAATAAGAATACGCTGAAGAAGAACATTAAAAACAATCTTTAAGAAAAAAAAGGGCTCCAAAATTGGAGCCCTTTTTTATTGTATATAATTAAGAAAATTATGCTTTCTCTGCTAATAACGCTTCATTTGCATCCGCTACTCTATTTGGATATGCTTTTAAACCAGCCGCAAGACAATCCATAGCTTTGCTTAACTCTTCATTATTTAAAACATAAGCGATCCTAACTTCATTTTTACCCAAACCTTTGGTAGCATAAAAACCTGCAACTGGAGCCATCATTACTGTTTCTCCATTTAAGTCAAAAGCTTCTAGCATCCACTGACAAAATGCGTCAGCATCATCAATAGGTAAAGCTGCTATTGTATAAAAAGCCCCACCAGGATTTGATGCATAAACACCTTCCATTGCATTTAACTTATCTACTACTAAAGCTCGTCTAGATGTATATTCTTCTTTTACTGATGTAAAATAATCTTCTTCAACATCTAAAGATGCCTCAGCTAATATTTGAGCTAATGTTGGTGGAGAAAGTCTAGCTTGAGCAAATTTCATTGCTGCATCAAAAACCTCTTTATTCTTTGTAATTAAAGCACCTATTCTGGCACCACATTCGCTATATCTCTTAGATACAGAATCAATTAAAATAACATTCTCATCAAGCCCATCTAAATGCATAATAGAATTATGAGTCTTCCCATCATAACAAAACTCTCTATAAACTTCATCCGCAAATAAGTATAAATCATGTTTAATAGCAATATCTCTTAATACCTCTAATTCTTCTTTTGTATACAAATACCCTGTAGGGTTAGATGGATTACAAATCATTATTCCCTTTGTCTTAGGAGTAATCGACTTTTCAAACTCTTCAACAGGAGGTAAAGCAAAATCATTTCTAATTGATGCAGTAACAGGAACTACATCAATACCCCCAGCAATTGAAAAACCTAAATAATTAGCATAAAACGGTTCTGGAATGATTAACTCATCACCAGCATCTAAACAAGACATCATTGCAAACATCAAGGCTTCTGATCCTCCTGTTGTAATGATTATGTCTTCATAACTTACGTTAATATTATGTTGAGCATAATACCCAACTAATTTCTTCCTATAAGATTCAAAACCTGCAGAGTGTGAATATTCGATCACTTTTAGATCAATATTCCTAACTGCATCTAAGGCAACTTTCGGAGTTTCGATATCCGGTTGTCCTATATTTAAAGGATAAATCTTTTTCCCTTCAGATCTTGCTTTTTCTGCAAATGGCACCAATTTTCTAATTGGTGAGGATGGCATATTTTGCCCTTTTTTTGAAATTGATGGCATAATCAACTATTTTTTGAAACCTTTTAAATAATATTTCGTCCTTTTTGTTACGAGTTTAAGGCAATACTAAGAGTATTCTTTCAAACTTTGTACTAATTATGAATAAAAAATTTTGAATTGATTTTCATTATTTTACTTTTGCACAAATAAACAAACTTAAAATGTACTGGACATTAGAATTAGCAAGATATTTAGAAGACGCTCCGTGGCCTGCTACGAGAGAGGAATTAATTGACTATGCTACAAGAACTGGAGCTCCTATGGAAGTATGTGAAAACTTAAGTGAGATCGAAGACGAATTTGAAGTTATCGAGAACATTGAAGAGATTTGGCCAGACTATCCAACAAAAGAAGACTTCTTGTTTAATGAAGACGAATACTAGTTTTTCTCTTCGCCTAATATATATTGAGCAATTACTATATCGACCGGTGTGGTAATTTTTATATTCTGCTCTTCGCCAATAATAAGGGTTGGTGTTCTACCAGATTCTGTTTGCACTACAGAAGCATCATCGGTATATAAATTTTTATAGCCTTTACTATAAGATTCTTTAAGTAATTCAGATCTAAATACTTGAGGGGTTTGAACTACTTTATATTTAGATCTATTAACAACATTCGAGGAACTATCATCTATCAACCTCAAAGATTCTTTTACATCCACGACAGGAACTACAAATTCAGATACTTCAGCAGCATCAAACAAATCTTGAATATGTTTAGCTGATATTAATGGCCTTGCAGCATCGTGTATTGCAACAATACTATCGTCACAAACTAATTCTATACCGTTTAGGCTAGAATGATATCTTGTAACTCCACCATTAGCAATAGTGCATGGAATATTAAAATTATGATTACTCACAAGCTCTTTGTAGTAATCTATATAATCTGGATGAAGAACGAGAATGATATTAATCTCTTCAATAGCTTGATGAAATTTTTCAATAGTATGAAAAATGATAGGTTTACCATTAACCTCTATAAACTGTTTAGGCAGTTTTGATTCCATTCTAGAACCAACACCACCAGCAACAATTATTACGTATTTATTTTTCAAAATGAATTAGATGATTAACATCGAATCACCAAAACATAAGAAGTTATACTTCTTTTTAATTGCTTCATTATAAGCTTCCATAACTAAGTCGTAACCACCAAAAGAAGCTACTTGAATCATAATAGATGATTTAGGCAAATGGAAATTTGATAACATTGAAGAAGCAATACTAAACTCATAAGGAGGATAGATAAATGAATTGGTCCAACCAGATGCATCTTTTAATAAACCATTTGCAGTAACGGAAGACTCAACAGCTCTCATTACCGTAGAACCAACAGCACAAATATTTTTACGCTTAGCCTTAGCTTTATTTACAATATCAACCGCTTCCTGCGTAACTTTAAAATATTCTGCGTCCATTTTAAACTTACCTAAATCTTCAACATCAATATCATTAAATGAAGCTAAACCAGTGTGTAAAGTCACTTCTGCTAATTCTACCCCTTTAATTTGTAATCTTTTAATTATCTCTCTTGAGAAATGAAGACCAGCAGATGGTGCCGCAACAGCTCCAACTTCTTTTGCAAAAATAGTTTGAAATCTTTCCGCATCACTTTCTTCAGGATCTCTAGAAATATATTTTGGCAATGGTGTATGACCTAAAGAATTTAATATCTTTCTAAACTCATCATCATCGCCATCAAAAATAAATCTGATTGTTCTTCCTCTAGATGTAGTATTATCTACAACCTCTGCCACTAATAAATCATCTTCACCAAAGAAGATTTTATTTCCAACTCTTATTTTTCTAGCAGGATCTACTGTTACATCCCATAATCTCATTTTAGGATTTAACTCTCTTAATAAGAATACTTCAATAGAAGCTCCAGTCTTCTCTTTTTTTCCATATAATCTAGCAGGGAAAACTTTTGTATTGTTTAACATAAACGCATCGTCTTCATCAAAATAATTAACGATGTCTTTAAATTCCTTATGTTCAATTTTCCCAGAATCCTTGTGCACAACCATCATTCTAGACTCATCTCTATTTGGGATAGGTCTTTGGGCTATTAATTTTTCTGGTAATTCGAATTCAAATTGAGATAACTTCATAATGCAAAAATCTATTTTAGGACATCTAATATAATAATTTCCAACCTCCATCTTTCAATTTAACGGTAAAAATGTTGCTAATTTGCATATATGAAAC
>JBELBA010000101.1:0-8277 GCA_042095635.1 Chitinophagales bacterium | reverse complement strand
ATCAGACCTGTTGTTTACATGGACAGATGAAAACCTAATAAACAACTCTGTAACCAGAAATATTAACAATATTAAGAACTGTAAGCGAAGTAAAGGCTTCCAAAACCTAAACAGCTTCCAAGCCAACAAATTGCTTAAAAGTAAAACAACAGTTAGAACTAACAATATTTTAAACTCGACAGCCAATAACTATTCCAAAACAAAAAAGCCTCCCCGATAATCAAGAAGGCTTTAAATTTATTTATTCTAAAGATTAATAATAAATCTCTCTTCTCACTTTTGCTATAGACTTAGCTAACCTGATTACCTGCTTAGTATAACCGAATTCGTTATCATACCAAACATAAAGAACAGCATTCTTCTTATCTGTAGAAACAATTGTAGCATTAGAATCAAAAACTGAACAACAAGTATTACCAACGATATCATTAGATACCAATTCAGGGTCTACCGCAAAATTAATTTGATTTACTAATTCCCCTTTTAAAGCATATTTTCTAACCATGTTATTAATATCCTCTACTGAAGTTTCTTTGTTTAGCTCTAAAGAAAGAATTGCTAAAGATCCATTTGGAGTAGGAACTCTTACTGCGTTTGCAGTTAACTTATTAGCAAATGAAGGAATTACTTTAGTTACTGCCTTACCAGCACCTGTAGATGTAATTACCATGTTAATTGCTGCAGACCTACCTCTTCTTGGCTTCTTGTGGAAGTTATCCAATAAGTTTTGATCATTTGTGTAAGCGTGTACTGTTTCTAAATGCCCTTTAACAACACCATAGTTATCTTCAATCACTTTTAATATTGGAGAAATAGCGTTAGTTGTGCAAGAAGCAGCAGAGAAAATATCTTCATTATCTGCATCAATATCTTCATTGTTAACACCATATACAATATTAGGAATCTCTTTACCGGGAGCAGTTAATAAAACTTTTTCAACTCCTTTACCTTGCTTATGTCTTCCTAAAGCTTCTCTGTCTGTAAATACTCCAGTGTTGTCAATTACTAATACATCTTTAAATCCATGTGCAGTATAATCTGCATCTTCTGGATTATTTACAGCAATAAACTTAACAACCTGACCATTAATGATTAATGCCTTGTTCTCGTAATCTTCTTTAATTACACCAGGGAAAGGACCATGTACTGAATCATTTCTTAGTAATGCTGCTCTTTTTGTTAACTCAGCATCAGAAATTTTTCTAACAACAATCGCTCTTAATCTTAGTTGCTCTCCTTTACCAGCTTGCTTAATTAATTCTCTTGCTGCTAATCTTCCAATTCTTCCAAAACCATATAAAACAACATCTCTTGGTGTAATTCCATTGTCAGAAGCATCCATGAATGGTCCTAGCTTATTTTCTAAAAATGCTCTTTTAGATTCAAAAGCAGCACCTTCAACTTTCCACTCAGAAGCTAATCTACCAATGTCTAATTTTGATGGAACAACATCTTCCATTGCAACAATTTCCTTTGCTAGCTCAGCAGAATCAATCACGCTAATTTCTTTCCCTACAACTTCATTTGCATAGTCGTGCAATCTTAATACTTCTGGTACATTTTGATCAACTAATGAGTTTCTGAATAAAACTAATTCAATAGATCTTCCGAAGAATAGTTTTCCTAGAGAAGCAATTAGAGAAGAAGCAGCGGTTTCTTGACCAACGTAGCTTTCTAATTCTTTTTCGTAATCTAACATTGCTGGAGCCATCGTTTCCATATATTTTTATTTTAAATAATGATTTAATTTCGGTGCAAAGTTACGTTTTTTTCCTGAAACTTCCCGATTATCATCTACAAGGTAATTGTATATATTTGTAGAATGAGGACTATCATACATTTCTTCTTCTTACCGCTCCTTAGCCTGCTGCTCTGGAACTGTAGTTCTTCTGTAACAAATAACAAACTGGCTAAGCATAATATAGACTGGCCTGACAATACGTTTGCTACTATTAAGTCTTATAGAAAAGCAGCTTTAAAAGCTGGTTATATTGATCAAAAGCATAAAAAGTATGTTCCAATCATATTTAACGGCATTCCTGCAAAGGCAAGGCTTAAAGGAGATTGGAATGACCATATTAGTAAACCAAGGTGGTCGCTTAGAATTAAGCTAAAAGACAGTTTAATCAATGGCACTAATGCCTTCAATATTCAAAGGCCAAAAATAAGAGAGAACATCTCCGAATATCTCTTGCACAAATGGTGCGAACAAGAAGACGTATTAAGCACCAAATACGAATTTATTAATGTCGCTTATAATGATGACTTTAAAGGTTATTATGCATTTGAAGAGCATTTTACTCCTTATTTGCTACAGCGCTATAATAGGCCAAATGGTCCAATTTTAAAATTTGAAGAGCACCATAATTTTAGAACAACAAAATGGAGATTGAAAAATAAAATACACACGGGGTTCCCTGTTATGCAAGCTGCAGGAATTAGTGCTTTTCAAATCAAAAACTATTTGACCGACAGTATTTTATGTAAAGACCTACAAACGGGCATCAACTATATGTATGAGTACCAATTTAATCATAGTCTAGATCAAAACATCTTTGACATTGAAAAAAGTGCAAAGTATTTTGCTATTGCTTCCATTTCTAAATCCTTCCATGCCTTAACCTGGCATAACCAAAGGCTTTACTATAATCCTGAGTCAAAATTACTAGAACCCATTTTTTATGATGGCTCTAATAACGACGCTTCATCTTGGATACTAGAGGAGGCTTATGGATGCTTCGCAAATTCTAAATATTGTAAAACCTATGCTGCATCGTTTCATGTAAAACTTTTTAAAGACAGTGCTTTTATCAATCGATATCTTTACTATTTGAAACGCTATACTGACATTAATTATCTGAATGATTTTTATGGCAACCATCAAGAAGACCTTCAGTATTTAGATGAGTTATTGGTTAAAGAAGAAAACTATACCAGCTCTAATGAAATCCTAAATCGTTGGAAATACACATGCACTGTTATCAATGAAAAGCTAGATTCATTGGGTAATGTTTTTAAATCTGAAGCTTATCGTGAAAGGCTAGAAAAATATCATTTCTGCTCTGAAGACGTTGATATGAATTATCCATTTTTAGAAGACTATGTGCTAGCCTACGCCGATGACCAACAATTATATGTTTTCAATTATTTACCGATTGATATAAGTATCGGCTCTAATGTCGTTCATCCTACCAATCATAATAAGCCTAAGGTTCAAAAAATAAATAAGGTAGAAGAACCGTTCTTTCTGCATCAAAACAAAAAGCACCCTATTAAAGTAAGACCTTATACCATTACAAGTCTTTAACAAATATCTCTGAAAGCGCTGATCATCTTATCTTTGAATACTCTAGGACTCCATCTATTATTGCTTTCCTATTTCTTGCTCTTCTATAATTTCTAATTCTCTAGACAAGTCTAATTTTAATGATTGCTCTAAGTGCCTTAATTCAAGTTTTAAGTGCTTTAAAAATGCTTGGTGCTTTACAGAAGAAGGAAAGTGTGGCTTATGTAAAACTTTTGATCTAAACTTGTCTAACTTTTTGTTTTTATTTTGGCTCTTAGTGCTGATTGCAAACTGAGCAAAACGTTCCCAAACGTAGGTTAGAGCTTGCTCATTAGGATGCACTAAATCAGTCTTATAAAATCTATAATCCCTTAGTTCGTCCATCATAATTTCATATGCTGGAAAATAATTAACTTGTCTAAATCGTGTTTTTAATTGATCTATCGCTAATAACAAACTCGCCTTAGATAGTTGATTTTCTTGAGCTCCATCTTTAATATGACGAACAGGACTAACAGTAAAAACAATTTGTACCGCTGGATTAGTAGCAATTATTTGATTGATTAAATTCTCCCATTCTTCTACAATTTCTTCTACATCTAATCTTCTCCTCGTAAAGCGAGATGCAGAAAATTTATGACAATTAGCCACGCAGTAACCTTCTTCAAAATAAGCCCAAGCTGTACCAAATGTAATATAAATCGTATTTGATTTTTCTATTCCCTCTTTCAATGCGAAGATACTAAGGTTCATTTTTTGCAATGCAGACTGCTCATCTAAAGCAGAAAAATCACTATGGAAATCCATTGATAAATAAAGCTCGTCGTGCCTACATAAGTCATCTGGTGTATATTGATAATTATCGATTGCTTTTTGCATTGATTGAGCAATAGACAAGGGGTTATATAATATTCCTACAGGATTAACACTCGCCTGAAACTTATAGTACATAAGCTTTTGACCTATATTACCCGCAAAACAACTACCTATTAAAAGTAGCTGTTTTTCATGGTCAATTAAGTTTTCTGCTTGACCTATAAGGACTTCTGTTAAAAGTTTCATCCTGTAAATCTACAAAAGTCCTATCTGAATCCTTAACTTTATTAGATGTTCAAAGACTTAAAAATAATAGAGTTAGCTTCTGTTTTGGCTGGTCCATCAGTAGGTATGTTCTTTGCCGAATTAGGCGCAGAGGTATTAAAGATCGAAGCTCCTTTTGGCGATGTAACTAGATCTTGGAAACTTAATTCTGAAGACCCACAATTAGATACTCCTGCTTATTTCTCTAGCGTTAATTGGGGTAAAAAATCAATCGTTCTCGATTTCAAAAAAGAACAAGCAAAACAGCACCTTTATGAATTAATTAAGACTGCTGATATTATTATTACAAGTTACAAACCAGGAGACGATATTAGGTTAGGTGTAGACTATAAAACACTAAAAAATATAAAGAAAGATATTATTTTAGGCCAAATTACTGGCTATGGCCCTAGCTCTAGTAGAGTGGGTTATGATGCAATTATACAAGCAGAAGCTGGTTATATGTACATGAACGGTGAACCAAATTCTGCCCCTGCAAAGATGCCTGTTGCTTTAATGGATATTCTTACCGCTCATCAATTAAAAGAAGGCCTACTTTGTGCGCTCATTAATAAATTAAAAACAGGAGAAGGTGCACTAGTAGAATGTTCACTAATTCAGACCGGTATAGCCTCTTTAGCTAATCAGGCTACAAATTATCTAAACGCCAATCACATCCCAGAACAAATGGGAAGTGAACATCCTAACATTGTTCCTTATGGAACCGTTTTTAAAACTAAGGATCTAAAACACATCATCCTAGCTGTAGGAAGTGATAATCAATTTGAACTTTTATGTCAAACCTTAAACTTTAGATTCGACCCTACTTTATTTGCTAGCAATCCTTTAAGAGTTAAAAACAGAACGGAATTAATTCCTCTTCTTAAGGAAAAAATAAGTCAGTGTAATAGTGTTAATTTATTAGCTAAATTAGAAGCATTAAAAGTCCCTGCTGGTGCTGTAAAAAACATGGAAGAGGTCTTCAATAGTAGTTATGGTAAAAAACAATTACTTAAGAATGACCAAAAACAAGGTTTAAGAACCATTGCTTTTGATTCTACTTTTACATCAAACATCGATCTAGATCTTCCTCCACATTTGAATAAGTAGCCTACGATTACTAATATTGTATATGTTTAAGAGACCTATATTCTATTTTATTGCCTTCCTTTTTGTCATGAATTCTTGTGATGTTGAAGAGTTAAACGAATACAACTTTACTGTTTTTGTAAAAAACGCAACTACTGGATTACCTGAAATCGGTACGCCAATTACCATAGATATTATCAATGATATTTTAGGAGAACGAAGTGTTAGCACTTCTGATGTAACTGATGAAAACGGTAGCATATCATATCATTTTAAGGGCGCTCATAAATATGTCATTTTTAAAGCTGCTGAAGATGAGTATTGCGCTGAAATTACTTGTGACAATAGAATAGAGGATCGTATTTTGTTCTATTCTTATGCACTAGTAGATGTAGAAAAGATTACTAATAATACAGATACTTTACATTATAAAATTAAGGATTCTACCACTGATGTAGATGTCCATAACATGGAAGTTCATCTTTGGGTCTATAGATGTGCTGAAGTAAATATAAGCTTTGAAAACATTGCATCAGACAAGGATTCTAATGGTTTTGCTTTAAGTACCGATAAATACAAATTTTGTACTTCTGATGAAACTTTAGAAATTGACATTAGTGGTGAAGCTGTCCAAGACTCTTTATTCACTTTTAACGTTTATGCAGACAATATTTTTTATTGGGAGAGATATAGGTTGGATAGTACTGGAAGTTTTACTACTTATGATTCTATTATAATTGCACCTAACAGTATTAACAATGTTACCATTGATCAGTCTACGATTAATTCGAGACCTTGAAAAATCCATTTACACTTAGTCTCCAATAACAAATAAAACAGATTATTGCTACTATCGATCCTGCTATAACTAGGGTTATAGCAATCGTTTGTGTCTCCGTTAACCAACCAATAAATAAGCCAAATACAATAAAAATGATTCTGATAAGAAAACTTCTTATCGACATTATTGTGGCCCTTAATTCTGGGGGACAAAACTGCTGAACGTAATCTCTCAATATTGGTGTTGCTAATCCTCTTAAAGCATAAAATGCAAAAAGTAATCCTATTGCAAACCAATAAGTAAATGGAGCCATAGCAAAAAATATACTTGAAATTCCAAATACAATAATTAAAACTGTAGATTCTCTCCCTAGTTTTCTTTCCCATTTCCAAGCATACCATGAAACTAGACCTACAATCACATTTAATATCGCCCAGATATAAAGATTATAAGCAATATCAATACCTATATGCTGAAAATATTTTTGTGAAAACCATGCCATTACTAAAGTGGATACACCTATGATACTAGAAAGAATAATATTCCAACTTAGTATTGGATGGTTAAACATGGAATCAAACATCACCTTAAAGGTTTGTTTTATGGATGGAGTGACATGATCTTTATGTTTGTGTGGTTCTATCAGTGTAAAAGCAGTTAAGACCGATAAGAAGGCTAAAAATGCTTGACCATAGTATGCTGATCTAAATCCAAAATGTAGAACGAGCGTTCCACCAACAAGTGCGGCAACTGCTTCAGCGTAATTTCCTAATGAAACTGTTCTACCCTCATATTTTAGGTAATCTTCCTTTCTATCTAAGTCAAATAAAGTATCATATAATAATGCTGAATCTGTCCCAGATATAAAGCTATCTCCAATTCCTATAAACATATTACCTATCATAAAATGCCAAAATAAATGTGATTGTGTAAATACAGAAAATCCCAAGAATCCTAAAATACAACCAAAGATCATTGTGTTTTTTCTACCTAGTTTATCTGAAAAATAACCAGACGGAATTTCAAATAAAACCATACTTAAAGCATGTAACGCTTGTAGTTGCATTACATCTTCAAAATTAAGTCGATTAGACTCAAAAAAAGGAATCACAATAGGCATGAACAACATAAACCATTTTGTGATTTTAATCAGATATAGCTTTGGTATATTAAACTTAAGTAGAGGGAACGCGTAAAAAATTTTCCTATAAAATTATCTTCTCCATATCAATTCTGGTATATTTTGATTTTGATCTAGAATTTTTGCTAATTTTAAATTATAAACAACAGATTCTAGCATTTTATCACTTACCCATCCATTTATTGCCCATTCTGTTCTATGAAACCAATTCTCTGAATCGGTAATTTTTAACTTATAACGATCAGCTACTATAGGTATAACTTCTGTACTACTCTTCATAAACTTTTCGCAACTAGAATGTATAACATTTAAAAGTTTAATGATTGCTTTTGACTCTGAATTTATAATATTATCAGTAGCAGCAATCATAAAAGATGGCCAAGGAGTTGGAAATTCACCAATTCTTTTGAGTAAACCCGAATCAACATATGGTTTTGTTGTAAATTTTTCCCAGTAAAAAACATCAGTTTCTAAATTTGCGAGAGAAACCAAAGCACCATCCAAATTTTTAATTATTTCAAATTGATTACTTTCTATAGATAGACCTTTTCCATTTGCATCAATTTGAGCCATAAGATGAGAACCAGAACCATTTCTACTAACAGCATATTGTTTGTCATAAATTTGACTATATTCAGTTATTGGATTATTAACACTAGTATGAATTCCCCAACAAAGAGGTGTAACAACATATTCACTAATAATTTTACTTGGATTACCATTTACAATATCACAAATTATTCCTTCTGTTAATATTGTAGCAACATCTATATCATTATCACGAAGCGCACTTGTCATTTCACCGGTACCACCGTAATAATCCTTCCACACTATTTCAATTCCTTCTTTTTCAAAAAGACCATTTTCATTAGCTAAATGTATTGGTAAATTAAAGTGTTC
>JBELBA010000100.1:0-8318 GCA_042095635.1 Chitinophagales bacterium | reverse complement strand
GGATTGAAGGAGTTTTAAATTAGAGAGTTATGCCAAGGTCAGTAAATGCAGTAGCATCAAGAGCAAGAAGAAAAAAGGTTCTTAAATTAGCGAAAGGATATTTCGGAAGAAGAAAGAACGTATGGACTGTAGCAAAGAATGCAGTTGAAAGAGGATTACAATATTCTTATAGAGATAGAAGAAACAAGAAAAGAACTTTCAGAAGATTATGGATTGCAAGAATTAATGCAGCTGTAAGACCTGAAGGATTGAATTACTCAACTTTCATTAACAAGTTAGCTACAAACAATGTTAACCTTAACAGAAAAGTTTTAGCTGATTTAGCAGTAAACAATCCTGAAGACTTTAAAGCAATCGTAGACGCGGTAAAGTAAGCTTTAAAGTATTAAAGAATCAGAAGCCTCAACTTAAGTTGAGGCTTTTTTTATGCACAAAATATTCATAAATAAGGTACTGTAAAATTGCCAGTGAAAATGAGCCAAGTATAAAAATCAAGCTTTATTAAGATGATCTAAACCACTTTCAATTGTATAATAAAGATCTACATGCTAGTTATTAGTTGCTTTCCAGGCTGCTCTCTTAGCTCCTAACTCAGACTCATAATTTTCCTTAGTGACAGGAGCGCCGTTCTTGAAGTATAATACAGCTTTAGTTCGGAAGTTTACTTTCTTCTCGTATACATCATCCTCTTCCCTAGTTTTGACAAAGGTCTTGTTAACTTTGTTCTTGCCATCTGCATAGTTAACATCTCTTAGCTCTACTATCTCTTGTGCTTTTTGTAATTGAGAATTGATTCTTGTATTGGCTTTCTCCGCATTTTCTGACTGCACTCTTGCGGCAGCTGCTTTCGCCGCTTTCTCTTCTTCCTGTTTAGCTATAGCTTCTTCTTTTAACCTTTGCTCTTTAATACCAGCAGCACGTTTAGCTTCAGCTAATGCAGTTTTAACAGCAGCTGTCTTTTGCATTAAAGTAACTTCTCTTGCTTTTTTCTTCGCTAACCATTCCTCGTACTTTTGTTTTAAAGACTTCTCTTTAGACTTTAGGGCTTGAATCTTAGCCTTAATACTGGAAATCGAAGACGCTTGGTCTTTGGTCAATCTATTCTGTAATTCTAATCTTGCCAATTTAACTTGAGCTTGAGCAATTTGTTTAGCTACTGTATTCTTCTCTACCGCTAATCGTTCTATCGTCTTATATGCAACAGCAACTTCTTTAGTGGCAATCTGCTCTGCTCTGGTCACTTTCTTCGCTCCACTTAAGCTTGACAATTGATTATTATAATTATTGATCTCCTCTTTTAATACATCAATCTCACTCTGGAATAGAGTTTTCTGATCATTTAATGCAGTAATTTCTGTTCCAATACTTACCTCTTTTGTTTTCTTCTGTGCAATCTCTTTTTTAATTCTATCCTCTTCTGCTTGTCTGGCTACTTTTGCTTCATTTTCTATTCTAGACTTAGTACTTGCTAATAAATTACTCTTCTCTGTTCGCTCATTCTCTTTACTGGCCAATTGAGCTTTTAAACTACTCAAACTAGACTGAGCCGCATTATAATTATCCTTAAACACATTATAAGTTGTTTGTAAAGCAGTGGTAATTTCCGTTTCATCAATAACCGCATCAACATCCTTTAATTGCTCATTGATTATAGCAACCTCCTGCTCTATCTCATTCTTTTGCATTTTCTTATCCCAAAGCTGTTTTTTTAATCCTTCTAGTTCTAGATGATTCTTTAACTCATTAACTTCGGCATTAATTAAATCTAACTGTTGCTTTATAGCTAATAACTCATCGCCATCTGCTGATGCATTTTCCCTAAGTTGTTCTACTTTTTGCTCTAAAGTTTTCGCTTTTGCTAGCAGGCTATTATCTTTACTTTCTAATGAAATAATACTCTGTTCTAAAGTAGAAATCTCATCATTCTTATTGGACAACTCTTGGTTCAATTGCGCCTTTTTCTCTAATGCAATTCTTTCCGTTTCTTGCTTCGCTTTTTCTTGAGCTAAACGGTCTAACTCTGCAGCTTCAGCTTGTCTAATTCGCTCAGCATCTGCTTCACCTTCAAGACGTTTAATTTCTGCACTAATCGCACTATTATTAGCCAATAAAGCTGATTGCTTCTTTTTAAGCTCTGTAGATAAACTACTAATTTCAGCATTAAGACTGGATTGATAACTTACTAAACTTGTCTTCTCTTCTTTTAAAGCAAGCAATTCATTTTGCAATGTAGGTTTTTCTTCATTACTAGCTATACTTAGGCGCTTATTCAATATCTCTATACCTAAATCATTAGACTTTAATTGATTAGCTACTTGCTCTAACTCCTTACCTTTTAAGATTTTCTTAGCAGTAAATTGCTTTATTTCTGATTCTATAAAAGGTGTTTTCAGTTTTAGTAAATCTAATCCTTCACTGCCTTCAAGATTGGTTTGATTAGTATATTTTATTTCAGTTGCTGCAGATAATTCTGCCTGAAGCCCAGATATTTCTGATGTGTTAGCATCTGCATTAGCGATAAACACGTTCTGCCCTGTTTCTAATTGATCTATTTCTGCTAACACACTTTCTTTTCTTTGTTGCTCTGCTAATAAAGCTTCTTGTCTTAGTTGTTCTGCTGCAGCATCAGCTTCTTGTTCATTGGCTAATGCAGTTTGACTATTAACTAATAAATCGTTTAAATTACTCGCTTCAGTTTCTAATTCAATGATTTCATTTACGATCTCATCTTGCTTAGCTTTCAATCCAGCTGTTTGAGCACTTTCTGTATCTTTAGCTGCAGTAACTATTAATATTTCATTGTCAAATGATGCCTTGTCCTCTGCCGATTCTTTTAGACTCTGCTCTAATTCTAATTTCTCTAAGGTCAATTGATGTTTAGCAATAAGTTTTACATTCAACAGCAATCTATCTGCTTGTTGAGCCTTTTCAATCTTTTTAATGTCAGCATTAACTCTATTCAATGCGATAGCTTTATTAATAGAATCGATACTTACTAAGCCATTTAATTCGACTTCAACATTCGATTGAATCTGCGTTTTATCATTGATTCTTAAATCATGTTGAATAATACTATTATTTAACCTAGCAATTTCAGTCTCGGCTGCAATTAAAGCATTGTTCTTATCATCAATCTGTCTTTGTACAATATTTAATTGATCCTGAAGAGCTTGTTCTTGTTCTAATCTCAATGCTTCCGATTCTGCAATTAACCTTTCTTGCTTTGCAATTCGTTCTTGCTCTGCAGCAGCAGTTTCAGCATCTGCAGTTTGTCTTTCTAATGCTTTAGCTTTAGATAAATCAATCTTCGTTTGTTGTAAGTCAGATGCAATGGAATTAATCTGGCCATCTATTTTATCAATCTCTCCACTTAACTGCCCTACTTTTGGTCTTACCTCATCTAACAAAGCAGACTTCTCAGCAATTAAATCTTGCACTGTTATTTTATCCGTCCCTTCATTTAATTCTAATTCTATGTTTAATCTAGATAAAATCTCTAAGATAATTTCTTCTTCCTTGGCAGCTTGGTCTTGTCTATTCTTATTAATTAATTTATTCTGTTTCTGAATATCTTCATCAATCAGCAATTTATCTACCTTATATTGTAATAACACACTATTTGGATCATCTGGGAAAGGCTCATTTAAAGTGGCGTAGTTGGCATTTAAATTTTGTAGCGTTGCAATTAATGCTCCTTCTTCGGACCTAAGTTGATCTAATACTGCTCCTAATGTTGCTTCTCTTGCTTTTATCTCACTGATCTGAGATCTTAATTCTCCTGCTCTATTATTTTGTGCAACTGCTGCTGCTGCTGCTTCAGAACTTTTAGCAGCAATAATTTCTTCTTGTTTAGCACTTACTTTTTGTCTAGCTTCTACTAATGCATTCTCAATAGAATCTGATTTTAAATCAATGATTGCTATGTTGCTGTCTAATTCATTTAAGTTAAATGGTTCTTCTGCCGAAGTTCCATTTATTATAGTTTCTAAACTGGCTTTCTGATTCTCTAATGATGCTTTGTTAATTGAAGCAATTGCGTTGGTCTTCTCTGCGGTAACAAATTGTTGTTCTTTCTCTAACATTGTAATCTGTTTATCTAATACAGATTTCTCATTCTCTAATATTGCAAGCTTATCTTCAGCTGTGATCTTTTTAGCTGACTCTAAAACTACTCTTAAACAATCCACCTCAGTTTCTAGATTGCTCATTTCTGATTTTAAACTAGCTAACTTAGTATTTTCCTTTGCAATCTTCTCAATGATAACTTGTAACTGATTGTCTAGCGCTGTCTTTTCTGCTTGCTTTCTAAATTCCTCTTCTGCTTGCAAAATTTTAGCTTCCTCTTTAGCTGCTAATTCCTCTTCTGCTTTCTCTTTTGCCGCGGCAGATGCTGCTGCAGCTAACTGCTCTGCTTCCTCTTGATTGGCAATTTCTTGTTGCTCTTCCTCGTACTCTTGTACCATCTGATCTAGCATTTGCTCTAGTTCTTCTGGCGGAATATCATCTTTATTATAAACCCCTGGTTCGAAGTCATATAGATCACTAGCCCACTTAATCCTGACATATGGTTTCTTTAAGGTTCCCTTAGTAGTATTACCTTCTACTAGTTCTACTTTAAACTTAAACTGCGGCCATAAATCAAGAATATTCTCTCTTGGCACCGTTGTATTAAAAGATATGATCTTAGTAACATGATCTGGATAACTAACTTTAATTAAATATTCCGAATTGATATCTAATTTAAATGATGCTTTACCATCTCTAACCGTAACAGCTGCTGTTGGTTCTCCTGCTTTGTAGAATTGAACAGTTGCTCCTGTATTTTTGGATCTACCATTTTTTAAACCCAAATTCAATTTGATATACTTGACTTTGGACATCTTTAAAGAATCAGATCTATTTAATCTGTTATCCGCTTCCTCGTCGTCATCCCATGCTTGTGCATGAGCAGGAACTGCAAATAATAAGGATGATATGATTAGAAGTAAAAATTGTTTCATGTTCTACCCAATGATAATCTGTCAGATATTATTGTAAAATAAAGAAAAGAAAGCATAACATTAACGTATTACGTAAAAACTATACAGCTATTTACAGAAGCAGTAATTTATATGTTATAAAAATTGTCTTCTAATTTTTAAAAATGTAGATTAGCGCATTAATTCACCCGGAAAAATCTTGTTCAGATGATTAGATATTTTAAATCTGAAAATAGAAAAATCACCGAAATAGACCAGATCGAGAAAGATTGCTGGGTGAATATCCAACCTCCCATTAATCCTGATACTTTAAAGAAATTTTCTGATGATCAGAACATTCCTTTTGATTATCTATTGGATTCTTTGGATATCGATGAGCGATCTAGATTTGAGGTAGAAGATGACATTACTTTGATTGTATTGAAGGCACCTATATTAAATGAAACATCATCTAATAATGAGCCATTATACATTACTATACCAATTGGATTGGTAATTACACCGAATAATATCTTCACGATTTCTGCTTATGAAAGTCCTATTATTGAAGACTTTATTGAGAATCGAATGAAAAATATTGATCCTTCTAATAAGAAATTTTTCATTCTTAAAACCTTCGAAAGAAGTGTTTTCTATTTCCTTCAATACCTGAATGAAATGAATAGAAAAAGAAGTCTTTTTGAGCAAAGAATGATCAAGTCTATGAATAACCATAAGCTTGTTCAGTTAATGAACCTAGAAAAGTCATTAGTTTACTTTGCAACATCATTAAGAACCAATGAAGTCTTATTGATGAAACTAAGAAGAACAAATACGCTTGAATTAAATGAGGATCAAGATGATTTCTTAGAAGACATTATTGTAGATAATTCTCAGGCATTAGAAATGGCAAATATTTATACCAACATCCTAAGTTCTACAATGGATACATTTGCTTCAATAATTTCTAATAACTTGAACACGGTAATGAGAAGATTAACAACGGTTACCTTAATATTAATGGTACCAACCTTAATTGCTTCTCTTTATGGAATGAATGTTCCTTTACCTATGGCTAATAACAAATTAGCTTTTCCAATGATTATAATGGTATCACTCGTTTTTGTTGGCTTATCTAGCTTGTATTTTAAAAAACAAAAGTGGTTCTAAAGACCAATTCGAAATCATCGAAATGAAAAAGATATTTTTAATTCTATTCAGCTTAAGTATTCTTTCTTCTCTTGCGCAGTTATCTCAAAGAGATCATAAGATTATTGCCAAAGCCGAAAAGTTCTATGAAAAAGGTAACTTATATAAAGCTATCGCTGTATTCACTAGTGTATTAGAGAGAAATAAATACCAACATGATCTTTGGGATTTAATGTTAAAATACCAAAGAGAAAGATTAGAGAACACCATCGCTATGGATCCTAAAAACAATGAAGACGAAAAGAATCGATTCATTGCCTTAGACATGTTTGTAAAGGATTATGTTTTCACTTTAATGGATGCGATTCATTACTATAAAAACTTAGAAGAACTTTGCTGTAATGTGCAGGTTCTATTAAATGCCGGAGAACTTAAAAGTTACGAGCGTGATTTCTCTTCTACATATAAAGAAATCTTTAAAGAAGAAATGTATAAGTTAAATACAACTTGTAGGTAGTTATAATATCGTTCCTTCTTTCAATTGAAATCCATTTAAGAAATCAGTTGTTTTCATTCTCTTTTTTCCTTGTATTTGTATTTCGTCTAATACAAAGTATCCACCATTAACTGCAACTTTCAGTTCTTTATTTTCTAGTACTAATGTACCATTCTCTTTTTGATGATTAGCAGCTTCTCTATGTGCTTTAAACACCCTTAAATTCTTACCTTCTAACTCCGTCCATGCGACAGGATAAGGACTTAAACCTCTTGTAAAATTATGTACCTCATCTAAAGACTTCGTCCAATCAATTTTACAATCTTCCTTAAAGATCTTAGGTGCATGTCTTAGATCTTCAAACTCATCTTGTACATAAGGTTGAGCTGTTCCATCTATTATGGCTTTAACAGTTTTGATAGTAAGCTCTCCACCCATTTGCATTAGACGAGCATATAGGCTTCCTACATTTTCTTCTGGATCTATTGCAGTCTTATCTTGGAATATGATATTTCCTGTATCTATTTCGTGCTTTAGAAAGAAGGTAGTTACACCACTTTCTTTATCTCCATTGATTATAGCCCAATTGATTGGTGCAGCACCTCTATATTGAGGTAATAAAGAAGAATGAAGGTTAAATGTTCCTTCTTTAGGCATAGACCAAACCACTTCTGGCAACATTCTAAAGGCAACTACGATCTGCAAGTCAGCATTCAGTGCTTTTAAATCTGACACGAATGCTTCAGACTTTAATTTCTCTGGTTGTAGAATATTTAAACCTAGTTCTTCTGCGGCCACCTTAACATGTGACTTATTGATTTTCAATCCTCTTCCTGATGGTTTGTCTGGGGCTGTAACAACTCCAACAATATTAAAACCTTCTTCTACTAATCGCTTTAATGACGGCACTGCAAATTCTGCCGTTCCCATGAATACTATCCTCATCTTATTCAAAATCTTTATACAGTAAGTACTTTTTTCTTATCTCTTTGAAAGCTTCTAAATCAACTTTCCAACTTGCTCTTATTTCTTTTTCAGTCATTCTCGCTTCAATCTGTTTTCTTAGCTCATCTGTTCCTGCTAGCTTTTCAAAAAATGAAATAAAGAAGTCTTCCTTATAAGGATACATCTTATAAACATCAATCAAGTATTCCAATCTGAAGTCTCCATTCTTATAAGCCCGTTCAATTTTTATATTTCTAAGATCTTGACCTTTACATTCTTTACCTTCTAACTTTGGATGCTTAGCACCTTCATTTGGCATAGGTGTATATATAAAATTTCCTTCTATTTCTGGATGTCCATAAACTTGAAAAGGAAAATCTGTACCTCTGCCAACACTAATTCTAGTTCCTTCAAATAAACACAAACTAGGATATAATGTTATTGATTGATCATTCGGTAAATTAGGACTAGGTTTAACTGGTAAACTATATCTAATATTATGATCATACCCAGTGCAGGTTACCCAATGCAAATCACATTTAATTCCATTTTCTAATAAACCTTCTTGATTAAGCATATTAGCATATTCGGCTACCGTCATTCCATGAACAATTGGTATTTCTTGCATTCCTACAAAACTCTTAAATTCAGGCTTCAATACTGGTCCATCCACATAATGTCCATTTGGGTTTGGTCTATCCAATACCAATACTGAAGTACCATGTTCTGCACAGGCTTCCATGGCATATTGTAAAGTGGATATATAAGTA
>JBELBA010000099.1:0-8291 GCA_042095635.1 Chitinophagales bacterium | reverse complement strand
AGATCCTAATAATAATATTTTCATTACAATTGATTTTCGTTGACTGCAAATTTCATCAAAATGTAAGGATTCTACAAATACAGCGTAAGTTTCATGAAGTCTTTTGATTAAAAACTTAAACAAAAGATTTTACGTAGGATTAAAAACCCCTATTTTTACTGGATAGTCAACACTTTTAATGGATACTAAAGCAGCTTTTAAGGAATTATTAAATTCCAAAAAGGTTCCTACGAACCTTAGATCTCAATGGACATACCGTCTAGAGAGGAACAAGCTTACTGTAGATAAAATTCATGAAGCATTATTAGCATATGGCTATGACATAAGAAAGCCTTCCAAATGGGAATCACCGGACGATAGCTATGTTAGACCAACCTGCGACTCGTTTGTTCAACTCTTATTAACTACAAAAATCCCTCCTGCTAAGAAAAAGCTTTGGAAAAATAGGATGGCAAACCGCCAAATCTCTTTAAATAAAGTAGAAGAAATCTTAACTGACAATGATTATAAGAAAGTAGAAAAGACGCAATGGGATAACTTCTTGACCTTTACAGAGGATCAACACATTGTACCAGGTGAAGATATTATTACTGTGCAAAATCAAACAGATGCTGTTTGGTTGGAAGAAGGGATTTATCACACCCTGCTTAAAGGATCTGCATATAAAGACGACTTAGAGAAGGCCTTAAAAAGAGAAAAGCTTTTTGATCAATTAAATAGTGCAAGTACCAGAAAGCCAATTATTATTGATTCATCTTCATTAATTAGCCAATCTAAAGAGGCTCAGAGTTATTATGCTCATTTTGATAGAAGGGAAAAATTTACTTCTATGGCCATTATGGCTAATTCTCCAAAAAGCATTTACTTCAGCAATTTCTTTAAAGAGATTAATGGTCCAAATATACCTACCAAAGTATTCCATGACTATGGAGAAGCAAAAGCTTGGAGCAAAGAATTTATTATTACAGCCCCAGATGACGCTTTTCAATTAGATATGTCGAAGTTTTGGATCGATAATGGATTAATGCATCATCAATTTCATTGTGAAACGCAGACCATGGCATCTGTAGAAAAAGATCTTGAGACAGCTAAAAATATCAAATTCGATGGTTCACCTCAACCAATAATAATAGATTACAGATCTGTTACTAAGATGGATAAGAAGGTTCAAAAATTCTATTTAAAGCACCCAGAATTAATAAATGGTTATGCTGCATATGCTATGATATGTGACCATCCTACAAATGATGCAATTATTCAATTTTACATTGAAAACCCAGAATTCAAAGTGCCTACAAAAATATTTAGACACTATTCTGAAGCCATTCATTGGGCAAAACAATTTCTCCCAAAATAGCGGTATTACAATTTTGAAACTTTTTTACTTATATTTGAATCATTCTTGATTTAACTGCGTATTAAATAAACTAAAATCAAGTAATGAAAGTTCTTGTAGTTGATGATAATATAAGCCTTAGAGATCACATATCTAAGAAGTTAATTCAGATTAATGATTTTTCCGTTGCTGAAGTAAGTGATAAAAATCAACTATCTGAAATAATTCCTGTGATGAGACCAGATGTGATAATAATGGATACAAAGTATACATTTAGTTTTGGGGAAGAATTATTAGAAGATTTAAGAACAAAAGATATAATAACAAACATTCTTTATCATACAGACGGAGATAATCCGAAATGGGTAAATAAGGCTGGAGATGAAAATTATAATAAAAGACTAAACAAAAGAAATCTAGATCAAATTTTAAGGGTGATTCGAGATGAAAATTAGTTAATATCCATAAGCAAGGAAATATTAAGAAAAATAATTTTCATTTCATTTAAAGCGCGGACCGTCAAAGTTCGCGCTTTTTAGTTTGATGAAATTAAACCACCTAAATAGAAGAAGATTAGCTGATGCAATCAATAGAATTTAACTTTTGTTAATTATTTTCACCCTTTCAAACGTAGAATAATGAAAAACTTATATATCCTTTTAACCCTCCTCTTATTATTAACAGCTATTAGCTGTGACAAAAGTAATCCTTCGCAAGAGCAGAATAATGAAACGGATAGTTCTGCAACAGACAGTATTACAGCAGACACAAATACTTATTATCAATTAGTCTCTATTGAAACAGACTGGGGTAATATGCTTATTTGGTTATATGATGAAACACCTATTCATAAGGCTCATTTTATAAATATGATTGAAGACAGCTTCTTTAATGGGCAGATCTTTAATAGAATAGTTAGAAACTTTGTCATCCAAGGGGGATGTCCAGATACTTCTGCAATCGGACATATAAATTATCCTGTAGAAGCAGAATTTGATTCTAATATCACACATGTATACGGTGCTTTAGGAATGGGCAGATATGGAGAAGATGTAAATCCAGATAAGTTGAGCAATGGTTGTCAGATCTATTTAGTTACTGACACTGCAGGAGAACATCAATTAGATATGGACTATACTGTGTTTGGTATATTAGCAGATGGTTTTCAAACATTAGATGACCTAAATAGAATACCAACAGGTTTCAATTCTAGCGAGCCAAAAGATACAACAGTTTATATGTCTATAAGCTTAGTAGAAAAGTCCTACTCGGAGCTTAATTTATTATCGAATTTTAATATAGAAACGATCAAATAATGAGTAAAAATAATTATATCAGAAATTCAATAATAGGCTTACTTAGTGGTCTATTTTTGTTAAGCATATCTTGCGATAAATCAGATCAAGATTTAGACACGAATGCAAATGATTCTATTTTATTAGACTCAAGCATAATTGACAGCAACGATACATTAATCCTTAAACAAAAATATAGTGTTGTTAAAATATATGGAGGATGGGGTAATATTTATCTGTGGTTATTTGATGAAACACCTATCCATAAAGAACGATTCTTATGGTTAGTCAACAATGGTTATTTCGATCATCAAACCTTTAATAGAATCATCAACAACTTTGTTGTTCAAGGTGGAACAGATATGGATACTGTCACTAATTTAGATACTCTTTTAGAAATGTCTAGTTATGAGAAAATAGAAGGTTTGGTTCATCAATTGGGCGCTTTAGGCGCAGCAAGATTGGGAGATGATGTTAATCCAGATAGAAAAGATATGGGAGATCAATGGTATATCTGTGAAGAAATCAGTGCTGCAGATGCAGCTAGATTAGATACTGGATATGTCATTTTCGGACAAGTAATTAGTGATTTAGAAATCATTACCAATTTGGGTAAAGCTCCCAAAAGAATAGGTACTGACGTTCCTGATCCTACGATTTATTTTCAGATAGATACGCTTAGTATTTCTGAAAGCTTTATTAAAGATTCTTTAGGATTTAATCTTGATAGCCTAATGATTAATTAGACCTTGTTCCAAATTTTCCAAGCAGCTTCTGCTTGTAGATGCAACATATCTAATCCATTCTTTATACTTGTGCCTTGGGCTTTTCCATTTGCTAAGAACCTTGTCTCTGTTGGATTATACACTAAATCGTATAACAAATGACTTTCATTGATTTGATTGTAAGGAATAGCCGGGCATTGGTCAATATTAGGATGCATACCTAAAGGCGTAGTATTGATAATAATATCACCATCCTTCAAGTCTAACTCATCATAAGTAATTCTACCTTCTTGTTTAGTTCTACTAACATATAAAAATGGCAAACCTAATTGCTTCATAATAAACTCGACTGCTTTGGCCGCACCACCAGTTCCTAAAATAACAGCACGTTTATGATGAGATTTAATATATGGTTCAATCGAATTCCTAAAGCCTATTACATCTGTATTATATCCAACTAATTCTCCATTTTCGAATTGAATCGTATTTACAGCACCTACTGCTTTAACAGTTTCATCTAATCTGTCTAAGTATGGAATAATGGCTTCTTTATAAGGGATTGTAACATTTAATCCACTTAGAACTTGACCTTTAATTAATGGAACAAAATCTTCAATTTGACTTAATTCAAAAGGCAAATATTGTGTATCAGCTATACATTCCTTTTTAAACTTCTCTGTAAAATAACTAGGAGAAAAAGAATGGGATAAAGGATAACCGATTAAGCCAAAAGTCCTCATTAAGCTTCTTTTGTTTTTTCACCCATATTCTCTACAAAGTAGACGGATATAATTCCTAAAACCACCATCGCTAATGCAAAAATTGTAGTTCCATCAAATGTTTCTGGTAAATATCGATCATAGCCAATCACTTTCATCACGCCTTTACTATTTACAATATTAGGATCAGTAATTTCATTTTTCCAAGGCCATATCGTCATTAAAGAACCAAGGATAAACCCAGTCATTAAAGAGATGGTAGAACCTTTAAAGTTCTTAAACAAGTAAGTTAGTAAATGAGAGAAAGCTAACAAGCCAAGCACAGCGCCTAAACCTACTGGCGCAATGATAGCAAAGTCAAAATTAGAAATAGCATTAACCATGATTAATGTATAATTACCCATTAGTAATAATACAAACGAACCAGATAACCCTGGTAAAATCATACTACACATCGCAACGGCTCCGCAGATTAATAAATACCATGTTGCATCATTTTCTTGCGCTGGTACTTGCATTGCAATATAAACGGCAATGGCAGTTCCTGCTAAGAAGCTAATAATAGTTGCTAAATTAACTTTAGGTATGGTCTTACCTACAAACCAAATAGAAGCCAAAATCAATCCAAAGAAATAGGCCCAAACTTGCGTAGGATAGGTTAAAAATAAGAACTTCAATAACTTGGCTAATGAAACAATACTTATACCGGCACCAAGAAATACAGGAATTAAAACATGTGCATTAACATGGTCTAATAGATCCTTAATGCGCTTCTGTTTTAATAGATTAAAAGCATCTAAATCGAAGGATTTTACGCCTTCTATTAAATCTTCATAAATACCAGTAATAAATGCAATTGTTCCGCCAGAAACTCCCGGGATAACATTTGCTGCACCCATCAAAAATCCTTTAAGTGCATTGGATAAATAAACTTTATTCATGTGGTAAATATAGTGAAATCAAGTTTTGATTGAAATCCTTTAAGAAAGGATAATTGCTTAATTTTAATTTATGGAGAAAGAATACGCAAAACTATTGGTAGAATATGCTATCTATTTACAGCCAGGTGAGAAAGTATTTGTTAATACAACTACGCTTGCAGAACCACTTTTAGTAGAATTACACAAAGAGATTATTAAGGCGGGTGCGCATCCTGATTACTTCATTGCATTTCCTGGACAGGAATTAAATTTCTTAGAAAATGCATCTGATGAGCAATTAAACTGGGTTTCTCCATTAAAAAAACTTGCGATGGAAACTTATGATGCCTACATAGGTATTGCAGCTCCTCATGAAAGAGCATCTACAGATCATATAGACAAAGAGATGAAGATGAAAGCTAAAAAAGCCCAAGATGAAATCTTCGATATATATTTTAAAAGATTAGGTGTAGACTTAAAAAGAACTTCTTGTCTTTGGCCTACACAAGCGAATGCAGACCTAGCTGACATGAGCTTGGAAGAATACAGAACATTTGTCTTTAATGCGATGCATTTATATGATGAAGATCCTAAAAAAGCTTGGATAGAACTATCTGCTTTCCAACAAAGAATTGTAGACCATTTAAATACTAAATCAGAAATCCATTACCTAGGACCAAACTGTGATATTAAGTTCAGTGTTAAAGATAGAATTTGGCAGAATTCAGATGGGAAAAACAATATGCCTTCAGGAGAAGTATTTACATCTCCTGTAGAAGATGCTGTGAATGGTTGGATTAAGTTTAGCTTACCTGGTTTTTACATGAATACAGAAGTAGAAGGAGTAGAGCTTCAAGTAAAAGATGGATATGTTGCGGATTGGAAAGCGACAAAAGGAAAAGCATTCTTGGATGAGATATTTGCTATGGAAGGAGCAAGATATTTTGGTGAAGTAGCTATTGGGACCAACAAAAACATCCAACAAATCACAAAAAATATTTTATTTGACGAAAAAATTGGTGGCACAGTTCATATGGCAATAGGTCAGTCCTATATTAACTGCGGAGGAAAGAATAAATCATCAGTACATTGGGATATGATTACAGATATGACAAAAGGAGGAAAAATCTTTGCTGATGGAACAAAGATTTATGAAAATGGTGATTTCATTATTTAGCCTTTCAAATAAAAAAAATATTTTATCACTTAAAATAAGTAATAAAATATTGATTAGATTTAAATCATATTTAAACTATTAAAACTATTAAAAAATGAAAACATTAAAAGGATTAGCCATTACACTAGCACTATCTGCTTTTATTTTAACTTCTTGTGACAAAGATACTGCAGCTGAAAAAAAATTAAATGGGATATGGAATATTGATTCCTATAAAATTGACACACTAGAGCTTATTAATGATACTACGGAAATGACTATGTCTTTTGCTGATTGTAATAAGGAAGCAAATACTTGTGAGGCTATTGTTACTACAAACAATACAGATGCTGATACATTAGATTATTCTATAGAAGGAAATGGAATGTATTTTGTAACCACAAGTATAGAAGAAGATACATCAGGAAGCGAAATTACAGTTTTAGATACAATAGATATTATCGAGTTAAACGCTTCTTCTTTGAAGTTATCTAGTTCTATAGAAATGCCTTCATTAAATGAAGCAACCTTTGAAATAGTTTATTCGTCAGTACCACTGATTATTGAGCTAAGCAAGCAATAAAAATTATTAAGAAAAAGCCCTTCCAATTGGAAGGGCTTTTTTTGTACTGCAGTTTTTAATACTTCTAATGTATTGGATTAAGTCCTGCAGCTTTATTAGTTCCTTGCAAGATAGCTTCAACTTGCTTTAAGCTTGTAATATTCTTTCTGTGTGCTACCAATACATGCTTCACTGCAGGGAAACGATCTATAGCCAAAGGAGATCCATATAATACCACTAAAGCATTTTCTTCTTTTGCTTTAGCATTAATCTCAGCTAATCTAGCTTTAGATAATCCATAATTCCTATAAGCAAACTTGCTTTTACAAACTACTTCATAGACTTTTGCTGTTGCCCAAGTACTGTCCATTCTTTCCCAATAAATGGCCTCTTCATATATCTGCTCATTAATCGCTATTGATGTTGAATCATGTAATAAAGCAAGTATCGAATCATTCAATACCAATTGATCTTTTATTTGTAACCAAGATTTCAGTTGTACAACCTGATAGGCCTTCGCTTCTATATATGCACTATCAATAACACTATCAATAATCGCCTGATTAATAACTTCAATTGCCTTTGGAATGTCTGTGCTAAATAATAGAACATCATTACCTGCTTTTAAGGCTTCTAGCTCTAATTTTCCTTCCTCATAATACTTGCTTACACCATGCATATTTAAAGCATCAGTAAAGCTTAATCCTTTAAACTTCATTTCCTCTTTTAATAACGTTGTCACTACATTCTTAGATAATGAAGAAGCTTTATTAGCAGTAGTATCATAAGTTGAAATATGCAGATGAGCAGCCATAACAGAACCACATCCATTAAATATCAATTCTTTAAATGGATATAATTCTATAGAATCTAAACGTGCAGAATCATACTTTATAATTGGTAGAGAAACATGAGAATCCATGTCTGTATCTCCATGTCCCGGGAAGTGTTTAGCACATGCTAATACCCTATTTTCTTGTAAGCCATTCATATAAGCAATACCTTTCTTAGCTACCGCTTCCCTACTTGCTCCAAAAGCTCTAACATTAATAATTGGATTGTTAGGATTGTTATTTACATCCACAACTGGTGCAAAATTAATATGTGCTCCTACTAACCTACAATGCGCAGCACAAGCTTTTCCCATTTCATAGATTAAGCTATCATTCTTAAGTGCTCCCATAGTCATTTGATAAGGAAATCGATGACTAGAGTCTAATCGCATAGCGATTCCTCTTTCTGCATCAATAGAGAACATTAAAGGATATTTAGAAGCAGCTTGTAATTGATTATAATATTGAATCTGTTTTCTAGGCGTTCCTTGCATCCAGATAAATCCACCAATATTATATTTTTCAATCAATTCGATTTGCTCATCAATATGCGCTTGTCCTTTATTAGAATAAACAAATGGCATAAATAATTGACCCAACTTTTCATCAAAAGACATGCTATGATATAGACTATCTACCCATGTAGTATCATAAGCCGTTAAGTATGGAGGTAATGTTGCTAAAGGTTTAGTTATCACTTCCTCATTTGATTTGCAAGCTACTAAGCTAATTAAGCAAAGCCCTA
>JBELBA010000098.1:0-8353 GCA_042095635.1 Chitinophagales bacterium | reverse complement strand
GCAGCAGTTATAGGACATGTTTTCCCCTTATTTGCTAAGTTTAAAGGCGGTAAAGGTGTTGCTACCCTATTAGGATTAATGTTTGGTATTCATCCATTAGGATCATTGTTGTGTTTAATCATATTCCTAGTTATCCTAATCACTTCAAAATATGTTAGTTTAAGTTCGATGATTGGCTGCTGCAGTTTCCCGTTTATGATGTTCTTTTGGTTTAAAGAAACAGATAACTTCTTACCTTATTTTGGGATTATTGTATCTGTTTTATTAATTGTAACACACAAAAAGAATATCAAAAGACTATTGGCAGGGAATGAAAACAAAACCTTCCTGTTTGGTAAATTCTAATGATTTCTTGGTGGCAACATATTCTCAGTTATTTCATAGCCATTCGTATTGATCAAAAGTACAGTGAATACTCTGGAGAATTAGATCTATCAATAGTCAATGGGACTATTCAACTTGCTGCGGAAAATGCCATTTACTCTCATGGAAAGCGTTATTATAATTATGAGTACTGCTTTCATAAATTAGACATATCAAGCTATCCAATAAAAAAGGTTTTGGTCCTTGGTTACGGTTTGGGCAGTGTAAGTGAATTACTTGCTCCTTATTTCGATCGATTAGATATCGATGGTATTGAAATTGATCAAGAAATTATTGATTGGGAAGTTGAATACGGATTTGAAAAAGAACAATTCAATATAAATATAACACAAGCGGATGCAATTAATTGGATGGATAAAACAGAAGAAAAATATGATCTAATCTTATTAGATCTATTTATTGATAATACCGTTCCTGCAGATTTTGAAACTCCCGATTTCCTGGGAAAACTAGCCATGAGACTAAATACAAAAGGTTTAGTTCTGTTTAACCGATTATCTTTTACTCAATCATTAAAAGATCAAACAGAGACCGTTTTCCAAACAATGAAACAGGTATTTCCAAACTCATATCAATTACCTATTAAGGGTAATACAATGATTGTTTCTTCAAAGAACTAATAGCAATACGGAGTAATATTTTTTTGGATATCTTCCAAAATGTGTACGAAGTCTATAAAATACTATTCATGGTATTTTATAATAAGACATCTTGTTTATAAGTGCAAAAAAAAGGCCTCAACATGAAGGCCTTTTTTTTAATATAATGTTGGATATGATGCTGGATCATCGTCACTCATCATATCGTATATTTTCTCGATAATGTCATCTACGCTTGGTTTAGTGAAGTAATCTCCATCAGAACCATATGCTCCTCTATTAGGTTTTGCAGCTAAAGTTTGTGCTGGCATATCTTGATAGTAATATCCATTTTGCTTTTCCATTACTTCTTGATACATATATGCTGTAGCTCCACCAGGTACATCTTCATCAACAAATAGAATCTTACCAGTTTGCTTTAGGGACTCCACTATATTTTGATGAGCATCAAAAGGTAATAAAGTCTGAACATCTATAATTTCTACATCTATTTCTAATTCAGCCAATTTCTCAGCAGCTTCTTCAACTACTCTTAATGTAGAACCATAGGATACAACAGTGATATCAGAACCATACCTTACCGTTTCTACTTGTCCTAAAGGAACAGTAAATTCAGTTACATTAGATGGCATATACTCTCTAATTCTGTATCCATTTAAACACTCAACTACAATTGCAGGTTCATCAGATTTTAATAATGTGTTATACATCCCAGCAGCTTGTACCATGTTTCTAGGAACACAAATATACATCCCCCTTAAAGAACCTAACATCAAACTCATAGGAGAACCAGTATGCCAAATTCCTTCTAATCTATGCCCTCTTGTTCTTACAATTAGAGGTGCTTTTTGTCCACCTTTAGTTCTGTATTGCAGTGTTGCTAAATCATCAGATAATGGTTGTAAACCATATAATAAGTAATCTAGATATTGAATCTCAGCAATTGGTCTTAAACCTCTTAAAGCCATTCCAATTCCTTGACCGATAATGGTATTCTCTCTAATACCTGTATCAAACACTCTATATTTTCCATACTTCTCTTGTAAACCAGCGAATGCTTGATTTACATCACCGATATGACCAACATCTTCACCAAATGCGCAAAGCTCTGGCATATGCTCTAAATGATGATCAAAAATTTTGTTTAAAATTTGATATCCAGGTATATTCTCTGTTTCTCCGCTAAATTCTGCAGGTACTTCTGTAATATTTGTAGCAGCATATTGAGACTCAGAATATAAGTGAGAACAATATCTATCCTCATTAACGACATCAATATTGTTCTTCCAAGTAATCAATTGATTTCTTGCTTCAGACGCTTCAAACCTTGTTAACCTTAAAACTTGTTTCATTGCCTTCATTACATCTTTTCTTACCGGATCTAATGTAGATAATAAGTCAACTTTAACATCATTGATTTCAGCAGGTTTAGAGGAAGAACCCGCGATTCTATCGAAATAAGCAGCCACTTCCTGAATCTCATTCTTAATCTCTCCCGAAAACGCTTTCCAAGCCTCTCTTTTAGAAATAGATGCAACATCTTTTCCATCTTTTTCAATATTCTCTATTTCTTCTGCTGTAGCTAATCCAGAAGAAATAATCCATTCTTTCATTTTTATTAATCCATCAAATTCCTTCTCAAACTGTAAACGTGCTTCATCTTTATAACGCTCGTGAGAACCAGAAGTAGAATGCCCTTGAGGCTGTGTAATTTCTTCCACATGCACCATACACGGTATATGTGTTTTTCTCGTTTGAGCAACTGCTTTAGCATAAGTTTCAATTAAATGAGCATAATCCCAACCTTTGGTCTTGTAAATATGCATTCCACCTTTTCCTTCTTCATATGCAAATCCAGATAAAGCTTCAGAAATACTTGCCTTCGTAGTTTGATATTCTTTTGGAACAGAGATACCATATCCATCATCCCAAACAGAAAGTACCATTGGTACTTGTAATACAGCCGTTGCATTCATTGTTTCCCAGAAAGGACCTTCAGAAGTAGAAGCATCTCCAATAGTAACAAATACTACTTCATTACCTTTGTTAGAAAATTTGTTCTTTCCTTTTAAGCCTTCATCGTTTCTGTAATGCTTAGATGCTAGACCTAAACCAAGCGCTCTAGACATCTGACCTGCAGTAGGTGAAATATCAGCAGATGTATTTTTCATCTTTGTTAAATCATTCCACTCTCCATTTTCATCAATACTTCTAGTAGCGAAATGACCTCCCATCTGCCTACCAGCAGAATGTGGTTCAAGTGTAACATCAGCATGAGCATATAATTGAGCAAACCATTGGTTAGGTGTGCAAAGCCCTAATGCAAACATCATCGTCTGATCTCTATAATATCCCGATCTCCAGTCTCCGTCATTAAAATACTTTGATAATGCAATTTGTGCAATCTCTTTACCGTCTCCAAAAATTCCGAATTTAGCTTTACCAGTTAAAACTTCCTTTCTTCCAATCAAAGAACAATTCCTTGAAATACATGCTATACGGTAGTCTTCTAAAACCTCACTCTTAAAATCTTCTTTAGATAAGTTATCTATTAAGGTCTCGATTTGCTCAAATTCTTCACTCATAACTTTTACTTGATTTTATCAAATTTACAAAAAAACGACCTCAATAGCAATTAGATTCTTAAACCTTAAGTTTGTCAAATTGTTAAATAATGTAATAAAAATTGATCCTGAAAAATGATTTTATTAAATTTGACAATATTGATTATAATAAATCACAACAAAACGTTTAAACAATGAAAAAAATATTTTCTCTTTTATTTGTATTAACTACTTTAACGTTAGCTGTAAACGCACAAAACGAAAGTACAGATAACCCGAATGCTGCAGAGTTTAAATTTGAGCAAACTGAGCATAACTTTGGTACCTTAGATGAAGGACCGAAAGTAACTCATGTATTTAATTTCACGAATACTGGTAAAGAACCTTTAATCATTACTTCTGCAAGAGCAAGTTGTGGATGTACAGTTCCTCAAAAACCAGAAAAGCCAGTATTACCGGGAGAAGTTGGTGAGATCACTGTTACTTATAACACAAAAGGAAGAGTTGGTAATTTCAATAAAGCGATTACTTTAACATCTAATGCAAAACAATCTACTTTCATCTTAAAAATTAAAGGTGAGGTTGTAAAAGTTGAAGATGGAACACCAGAAAAACCAGCTGAAGGTCCAGCTAATCACTAATACTTGTACCTGAGCTTACTAAATAAAAAAGGCCCTCTGAAAATTCAGAGGGCCTTTTTATTTCTTATAATCTTGGTTCCCAAGGAATTTCCTCAGCACCTTGTTTTATTATAATATACCTAGACAATACAAATAGGTAATCTGAGAGCCTATTTAGATAGACTAAAACATTATCTGCTACAAATTCATTCTGACTTAAATCTACAGCAATACGCTCACCTCTTCTGCATACACATCTTGCTATATGCGCATAAGATGCAGTAATATGTCCACCAGGCAATACAAAGCTCTTTAATGCAGGAAGTGATGCTTCCATTTTATCTATTGTTTGTTCCAAGAACTCAACATCCGCTTCTAATAAATCAGGGATCGCCATTTTAGATTTTTCAGGGTCTGAAGCTAAAGCAGCTCCAATTGTAAATAAGCGATCTTGAACTTCCTTCAATACATCGACTGTATATGACTCTGTGAAAGCATCTCTTATTAATCCTATGTAAGAATTTAATTCATCGACCGTTCCATAAGCTTCAATTCTTAAACTAGATTTAGGAACTCTTGTACCTCCTATTAAGGACGTTTGCCCTTTATCTCCTTTCTTTGTATATACCTTCATTAGTTCTTAAGCACTTTAGGAACCTTAAAGAAATCTGAATCAGTAACTGGCCCATTTTTTAAAGCGTCTTCCTTAGCAACATGCGTCTTAACATCATCCGCTCTTAACACATTTCCACTGACGTTGATATATTCTAATTCTTCAACCTCTTCTGTATCAATCTCGCTTAACATATCAATAAAATCGACAATCTTATTCATATCAGATTGAATCTGACCTGCTTCTGTTTCGTCAAATTTAAGCTTAGCTAATTTAGCTAAGTGCTCTACCGTTGATTTATCTACTTTCATATTTATTATCTAATGCAGTCTGAATGGTTTGTTTCACTTGTTCAGCTAATGCTGGTAAATCTTTCTTCGTCATGCCTGTTGTAACAATAGGATCATGAACAATAACATTGGATCGACCAGGCCTTGCTCGATGCTTACCATCATTCAAAAATAATCTAAAATTGTCTAAAAAGGTGACAGGAACAATTGGCACTTGTTTTTCAATGGCTAATTTAAAAGCACCCATTTTCATATCCATTAATTGCCTACCATTATTATTGGTTGTTCCTTCTGGAAAAATACAAAGGTTTACTTTTTCTTCTAATGCTTCACCTGCATTAATTAAAGCTTTTAAACTTTCTCTTCTGCTAGACCGATCTACAGGTATGTCTGCAATAGCTACTAATTGACCAAACAAAGGTAATTTTGTTAATTCCTTCTTTGCAAAGAACTTCATATTTCCACCAATGGCTACGCCGAATAAAGGAATATCCATAAAGCTAGTATGATTAGGACAGAAGATAATACCTTTCCTATTCTTATCCTTTTTTAAATCTTTATAAGCTTCTGCGTATTGAATTTTCCAAGGCATCAAGGTTAATCCAAAAGTTAATCTTCCCCATTGTACCCTAAACCAATTAACATGCTTTCTCAATGGCGCAATAGCCAGCATCAGAAATAGAATTGGACTTAAAACAAAGAATACCCCAATAAAAATTAGGTACCAATAAATTCCCCAGATATTTTTTAAAAGATTCAGCATAATTCTAACACTTACTAAAGTAATATTTTTTGTACTTTTATTCTTATGGAAACAGTACTATCAGGAGTTAGACCTACCGGAAATTTACATTTAGGTAATTATTTTGGAGCTGTAAAGAATTTTGTAAAAATGCAAGATGAATACAAATGCTTTTTCTTCATTGCTGATTATCATTCTTTAACTACCCATCCTAACCCTGCAGACTTAAATAATAACGTAAGACAAGTTATAGCGGAATACTTAGCTTGTGGGCTAGATCCAGAAAAGTCTACGATTTATGTACAATCAGATTTACCGGAGACTGCTGAACTATATTTGTTATTAAATATGTTAGCTTATAAAGGCGAATTAGAAAAATGTACAACCTTTAAGGACAAGATCAGAAAACAAGAACAAAACATTAATGCAGGATTATTAACTTACCCTGTATTAATGGCTTCAGATATTTTAATTCATAGAGCTGCTCAGGTGCCAGTAGGTAAAGATCAGGAGCAACATTTAGAGATGACAAGAAATTATGCGAAACGTTTTAATCATCTCTACAAATGCGATGTATTACCAGAACCAGATGCATTTAGCTTCGATGGAGAATTAATTAAAATTCCTGGATTAGATGGTAATGGAAAAATGGGGAAATCTGAAGGTCCTAATAATGCAATATACTTAGTAGACGAGCCAAATGTATTGAAGAAAAAGATCATGAAAGCCAAAACTGATGGAGGTCCGACCGAACCATATTCAGCAAAACCTGAAGAAATTGAAAACCTATTTAAATTAATGCGTATCATGTCTTCAAAGGACACCCTTAATCACTTTGAAAATGCATACAATGATTGTAGCATTAGATATGGTGATTTGAAAAAACAACTTGCCGAAGACATGGAAAACTTCGTAAGTCCATTAAGAGAAAAAATCAAAGATTTAGCTCAGAATGAGGAATATATTAGTAAAGTTGTTAAATTAGGGGCAGATAAGGCAAGAGCTTCAGCAAACGAAACTCTGAAGTTAGTAAGAGAAGCGATAGGAATAAGAAAATTCTACTAGAATGAGCGAGATCGGAAAATCAATCAAACACATTGCAATAGCGGGTAATATAGGATCGGGTAAAAGTACCTTAGCTACTGAATTGGCAAAACATTTTGGTTGGGATACACATTTCGAAGACGTAGAAAACAACCCTTATATCAACGACTTTTACCAAGATATGCCAAGATGGTCCTTTAGCCTTCAAGTCTATTTCCTGAATTCAAGATTTCAAAAGATCATTGATATTAAAAATGGAGATAAAGTAACTGTTCAGGATAGAACAATCTTTGAAGATGCACATATCTTCGCTCCAAACCTACATTCAATGGGTCTTATGACCACTAGAGATTTTGAAAATTACATGAACCTCTTTAACACTATCGATTCTTTAATTACACCTCCAGACCTTCTGATCTATTTAAGATCTACCATCGGTAACCTTGTAGAGCAAATTGAAAGAAGAGGTAGAGAATACGAACAAAACTTAAGGTTAGATTATCTCAAGCGTCTTAATGAAAGATATGAAGCATGGGTTTCGACTTATGACTCTGGCAAAGTCTTAATTATTGACGTTGATGATGTCAACTTCGCAGATAATCCTGAAGATCTTGGAGCAGTAGTAGAAAAGATACAAGCTGAACTTTACGGTTTATTTTAACAAACTTTCACTTCTTCTTAACATCTCTTCAAACCTATTGATTTTGGGCATTTCTTTTTTCCCTTAACATTGATATACACTTATTCAGCAATAGAATAATAGCATTCATCGAAAACTTATCATTAGCATCGATTAACTCCGTAAACTATGAGAGAAAAGAATCTAATAAGATTATTTTCGGTTGCATTTTACTTTTTCCGTCGCACAAAGGGCTCCTTTCAAGAAGCCCTTTTTTTTTGCAAAAAATTTACTTGGATGATCAATTTCATTTAGATATAGTAGATTTTTATAAAACACTACGTCCATGAAGAAATCAATACTAATAATATTATCATTTTATTCAATTACAGCATTTGGACAAGTAGATTCTAATCAAGTCAATAAACAAAAATTAAGGACGCTTCAAATTGGAACAGGTGCAGTTTATGGTTTAGGAATGTATCAGTTGGCAAAAGTATGGTTTTTTCATAACGATAAGTCTTCTTTTCATACCGTCAATGATCTTTCTCATTGGAATCAGATGGATAAAATTGGACATTTTACTACTGCCAATTCTGTTTCTGAAAAACTTTATTATGGCATGAGGTGGGCTGGAATAAAACATAAAAAGGCCAGTATTCAATCCGGTATAATAGGTTTAGCAATGGTGACTTCTATTGATATTATGGACGGGTATTCTTCGGCATATGGATTTTCATGGCCAGATATATTTGCAAATACAATTGGTTCTGGATTATTAGTTGGTCAAAATTTAGTTTGGGGAGAACAAAAAATGATTATTAAATGGTCCTATCAAAGAACCCCAGAAGTAGCCTTAAATCCTGCAGACTTAGGTA
>JBELBA010000097.1:2247-8448 GCA_042095635.1 Chitinophagales bacterium | reverse complement strand
TCAGAATAACTTCCTGCTGGCACATCAGTTCCCATTACCCATCCACCACTTGCAGTCCAGTCAGATTGATCTGAAAAATCTGAAGTCCATGGAAATGATTCCGTAGTAATAGAAGAACTAGTATCTGCTTCAACATCAAACGCTCCTGTAAACAAACCAAAACCATGGGTCCCAACAGCAACTAAACCATCTTCTCTTAACTTAAGCATTGGTACAACTACATTTCCTATCTCATTTAATGCTTCATCGGACCAAACCGTAGCATTACCATTAAAAGAAGTTGTAGAATACACACCGGTACTTGTAGCCACCATATACAGCATATTGTTGCCTTGATCTACCATATCCATCCATCTAATAGACGGCCCGTCTCCACTACCATTAGCGTTCTCTTCTAGGTTTCCACTTACATGTGTCCAAGAACTTCCACCATCGGTACTTCTCCAAATACTTTGTACACTGTAATTAGAAAACACCACATAGACTTCATTAGCATCTGCAGGATTGACAGCAATACTACTTACATATCCATTTGGAAAACTACTAGAGGTAATGTCTGAAACACTAGGACTAGAAGAATGAGCCGCAGTCATTTTATAGACTTCCCCTCCTTCTGTTCCATAATACAAGATATTTGCAGGACTTGCAGATATAGCCAAAATACTAATATTATCGTTAGTTAAAGTATTGCTTAAACTATCCCAATGCTGTGTAGTTTTAGCATTATTGAAAGGTTCAACATCACTTAAATTATCATTTCTTAAAATTCTAGAATCATCTGGCATATACATGATATCTTCATCATTAGGATCAATGACAAAAGGCGAAATAAATTGAGGATTTATTAACCTAGAAGGGGTTAGTCTTGTCCATTGTACTAGATTTCCATTTGCATATTGAAATCTATAAATATTACCATTCTGACTAGAAACATACCTTACGTTTCCATCAGAAGTAAGTGCATTAAAAGCACCATCTCCACTTAAATCTTCTAACCATGTAGCCGTCGAACTTGTACTTGAAGTACTAAAGGTTCCGTTATCTTGAAAACCTGCAATTAGTGTACTTGTAGTGCCAGTCTCATCAATTGAAAAAGCATGAACTTGAGTGGTTAAATAACCACTATTTAAACTCGTCCAATTAACAGGTGTCCCATCGGATTCGTTATTTAAACAATTGCTAGTAATAGCAACACCACCATCTGTTCCTGAAAGTAAAGCATTTGGACTATCATTTAAGAAAACCAATCGATGCACATCTGGATGAGAATTAGGATAAATAGAAACATCGTTATTTGTAGCATAACCTCCTACCCATTGCGTATTTCCTTCAGAAGTAAATCCGTCTGTAGACCTAAATATGTTTCTACCACCAATAAACACGGTATTAGTATCACTCGGATGTACGGCAATACATACATCATAAGACCCTTGCGAAGAGTAATCCCCTACATTACCACCGTAAGCAGGCAATTGAGCACTTCTATCTAACCAAACACCTCCATTAGAGGCTGTTCCATTACCATTCCCTACTCCTTCATGATACTTATACTTGTATAATATATGATCATTTCTACCAGAACCACTTGCTTCTCCAACTAAGTAAATAATACTTCCATCTGCACTTGGCGCAATGGCTAATCTATTATAAGAACTTGGAAAACCTGATGGTGTAATTGAAGTCCATGTAGACCCATCCGTACTTCGATAGATTCCTCCATCTCCATCCGAACTAATCGTTGCATATAACACGCCTGTTGATGTAACTGCAACATCAGCAAAATAACCATTAGCATTCAAAGTAGTGGTCCAACTAGACCCTCCATCCGTAGATGAGATAATTACACCAAAAGATGCTACATGAATATCCCCATTAATAGGATTAACAACAACATTATAATTGATATCAAAATAATTTTCTAGATCTTCTGGCGTATTAGAAGCGGTCCCCTCTATGTTAGTCCAAGAGTCTCCACCGTCCGTAGATTTAAATACGCCATTACCTAGATAAGTAGCGCCAGAAGAACTTGCAGAATTACCTACCAACTCTCCCGTTACATAGTACCAGGTATCTTCATGACCAGACCTAGTATCTTGTGCAACAGCAGTTACACTATGTAAATCTGAAGCTGCAGAAGTTTTTATCCAAGAACTTCCTCCATCAGTAGACTTCCACATACCACCAGATACTCCTCCTGCAATAATTACATCATCATTTCTAACGTCTACTGCTAAGGCTCTAGTTCTACCTCCAATATTAAAAGGACCTCTACTCGTCCAAGAATGACTCTCCGTAGCCATTATCGATCTTCTATCTAAAGCATTAGATTTGAATTTAACTTCTCTTGCTCTAATGTTATCTGGTATCTTTCCTGTACTTGGATCCATTAGCATTTTATTGATCCATTCATCCCTTCTTTCTGGACTTTCGAATTTCTCATTAAACATACCAGCTTTTTGATCTGCTAACTTAGCAAGTTTCCTCAAATTATTGTGATGCAACAATGGATGCTCAACTTTATTGAAAAAAGCCATTGCAATGATAACTACACTCAAAATTAATACCCCCCACTTGACCTTATTCCAATTCATATTATTTTATTTTAATAATGAGATATACTAAATCCTCATTCAATTTCTTTCTTCTAACGACCTCAACATTAATAATGCTTTCAGTTTCTTGTAAGGCTATTCCTTCTAGCTTAAAAGTATATGACTGATCAATATGATATCGATCCTTAACTGCATGACCACAAGCCTTTATTTCTTTAACAACGCCGGTAAGTTCTTGCTGTTCAGTCTTAATAACCTGTATACTTAATACGCATGAATTTGGTGATGGGTAATCATTATTTTGCCCATAACAAACCATTGCAAACATCACTATTAATAATGTTAAAATCTTATACATTTGTTAATTTTTGATACTTATTTAGAGAATTCATCAATAAAAGCAAAAATCACTGATAATTCAATTTAAGAAAAAACGTTTACATATTTTGTAAATAATTATACATTATTACATTCTTGTAACAATGCTATTTAAGACCAATCAATAATTTGTACTTTCACAGTATGAAACATCAGTCTGGATTTGTAAATATTATTGGAAGACCTAACGTAGGTAAATCAACTTTACTTAATGCTTTAATTGGAGAAAGATTATCTATTGTCTCTTCTAAAGCACAAACTACTAGGCATAGACTATTGGCATTCTTAAATGATGATAATTATCAAATCATATTTTCGGACACCCCAGGTATATTAAAACCATCTTATCAGTTGCATGAAAAGATGATGAGCTATGTAAATGAAGCCATTGACGATGCGGATGTTTTAATTTGTATGACAGATATCTTCGAAAATATTGATGAGATTGAAGATTTTACAGAATGGCAAAGAGCTTTCAAAATCATGAAGCATGCTCATCTACCAGTTATATTAATCATTAACAAGATTGATTTAATTGGAGAAGATGGACAACTAGAAGCTTTGATTAATAAATGGAAGAACAAACTAGAAGAACAGACTAGTAAGAAAGATATTAATATTGTTACTACAAGTGCTTTACATAAGCAGAATACAGATCAACTGGTAAACGTTTTATTAAAAGACTTACCAGAAGGACCAGAATATTATCCAAAAGACCAAATTACAGATAAACCAGAAAGATTCTTTGTATCTGAGAAAGTAAGAGAGAAAATATTCTTAAACTATAAAAAGGAAGTACCCTATTCTACAGAGTGCACCGTACTTAGCTTTAAGGAAGAAGATGATATTATCCGCATTGAAGGAGAAATTATCGTTGAAAGGAAAACGCAAAAAGCTATTATCATTGGTAAAGCTGGAGCTGGTATTAAAAAAATTGGATCCGAAGCACGAGTAGACTTAGAGGATTTTTTCCAAAAGAAAGTCTTTCTAAGTCTTTATGTAAAAGTCCGTGAAGATTGGAGAAACAAAGGAACACAACTAAGAAACTTTGGTTACTAGCCTTTGGCTTATTTTCAGTAACTTTGTCATCGAAATTTCAAAGTCATGGCAAATACAGTTGCAATAGTAGGAAGACCTAACGTAGGTAAATCAACTCTTTTTAATCGTCTTATCGGGGAGCGTAAAGCAATCGTTGATGATCAAAGTGGTATCACAAGAGACAGACAATACGGGACCTTCTATTGGACGGACAGAGAGTTTATTGTAATCGATACAGGTGGGTTTGTAGAGCATACAGATGATATCTTTGAAAAAGCAATTAAAGACCAAGTAAGAATCGCTATTGACGAAGCAGACTTAATTATGTTTGTTGTAGATATCAATACAGGTATTACTGACTTAGACCAAGACATGGCTGATATCTTAAGAAGAGCTAAGAAGCCAGTTTTAACCATTGTAAATAAAGTAGATAACAACAATAAAGGGTACGAAAACGCTGAGTTCTATAATCTAGGTCTTGGAGATCTATTTAACATCTCAGCAATGAGTGGTTCTGGTACAGGAGAATTACTAGATGAAGTAATCAATGTATTACCTAAAGAAAATGACCACATCCAAGTTAACTATCCTAAATTCTGTATTGTGGGTAGACCAAATGCTGGTAAATCTTCTTTTGTCAATGCTTTATTGGGTTATGACAGAACAATTGTAACAGATATCGCAGGAACTACAAGAGACACAATACATACTAAGTATGACAAATACGGTAAAGAATTCTTACTAGTTGATACTGCTGGTATAAGAAAGAAAGCTAAAGTACACGAGAACATTGAGTTCTATAGTGTGATGAGAGCCATTAATGCAATTGAAGAAGCAGATGTTGTATTCTTAATGATTGATGCAACTAGAGGTATGGAAGCGCAAGATATGAGCATCTTCTCTTTAGCAGAAAAAAGAAAAAAAGGGGTTGTAATCCTAGTAAACAAATGGGATTTAGTAGAAGAAAAACAAACACAAACTACTGAAGATTATAAAAAGGCTATCCTCGAAAAGACAGCTCCATTCTCTGACATTCCTGTTGTGTTTATGTCTGCTATGACTAAACAAAGAATCTTTAAGGCGATAGAAATAGGAATTGAAGTATATGACAATATGCTGCAAGAAATCCCTACAAGTGTCTTAAATGAGTGGTTGCAAAAAGTAACTGAAAGACAGCATCCACCTTCTGTAAAAGGTAAAAACATCAATATTAAATATGCTACTCAGGTAAAGTCTAACCCACCTGCTTTTGGATTATTTACCAACTTCCCTAAATATATCAGAGAGGGTTATAGAAGGTATTTAGAAAATGAGTTTAGAAAGGCATTTAAGTTTTCTGGTGTTCCGGTATCATTCTTCTTTAGACAGAAGTAGTTACCAACCTAGATATTCTATCTCACCTACTTTAAAAGTAGTGAGCAATTTTCCGTTAATATAGACCTTAGCCTCTAAGTCTGGCATGATATGCTTCATAGATAAAACACCTTTATCTGAAAAGAATCTTCTTGTTATTACCTCATCCTCTTCTAAGATCTTATTCTTACCAAAATCAATCGTAGTTTCTTCTACGGACCATATTTCATTGGTTGCAATTCGCTTATATCTGACTTTAATTTTAACTGGTTCTGAAATAGTCTGAGCAGTAATATTCTTTAAATGTAAAACAATACCTGGCAAGAATGCTCTATCATGTTCAGTAGAATAAATATAACCTTTCTCAATACTAGCAATAGCTATACGATCTTCAACAGCTAAAGGATCTTGTAAAAGTTGGTTGGCTTTGGCCCAAGCAGCAATAGAATCATCGATTGCTTTTATCTTAGCATTGTATACATTAAAAACAGATGCAATAGCATCATCTGTTACATATCCTAAATATGAAGTAGGACCTTCTACAAACTCAGGTTTTACTGGTGTTTCTTCTTTAGAAGTATCCTCTAATTCCTCTTCAACATCAATCTCTGTCACTTCCTGTGTTACTTCCTCTTCAGAATGCTCAGCATCATTCTCTACTAATTCTTCTTCCTCTTCAGTATCCTTATTCTCAGCATCATTCTCTACCACTTCTTCCTCCTCTTCAGCATGCTCAGCATCATTCTCTACCACTTCTTTTTCCTCTTCAGCATGCTCAGCATCATTCTCTGCTAATTCCTCTTTCACTTCCTCTTCAACATGTTCAGCATCATTCTGTGCTATTTCTTCTTCCTCTTCAGCATGCTCAGCATCATTCTCT
>JBELBA010000097.1:0-2147 GCA_042095635.1 Chitinophagales bacterium | reverse complement strand
AGCATCATTCTGTGCTATTTCTTCTTCCTCTTCAGCATGCTCAGCATCATTCTCTGCTAATTCCTCTTTCACTTCCTCTTCAACATGTTCAGCATCATTCTGTGCTATTTCTTCTTCCTCTTCAGCATGCTCAGCATCATTCTCTACTACTTCTTCTTCCTCTTCAGTATCCTTATTCTGAGTATCATTTTCTACCTCTTCTACCTCTTCAGTATCCTTATTCTCAGCATCATTCTCTACTGCTTCCTCTTTCACTTCTTCTTTCACTTCCTCTTGAGCATGTTCAGGATCATTTTCTGCCACTTCTTCAGCTTTATCATGCCCATCTTTTAAATGTTGCAGGACTAGGAACATTCCTCCAAAAGAAACGCTCATTACTAGTACAAAAATGATAACCTTTTTCACTGATACATATTTATTCCATAGATCTTAAAGCCTCTTGAAGAATATCATCAGCATCTGCAATTACAGCATAATACCCCTCTGATCTCCAAATCTGTTGCGCTATAGACGCTTTCAATCGGATGAGGGTTATATTACGACATTTTTCCCATAGAGGGTTATCAATTTTAACACCTTTTTTAGATACAAATACCTTAAAATCCTTGAGGATAAGCGTTTCCATCTTAGAATTATTTTTAAATTGTTCAATACTAGGGAACATTTCAGTGTTATTTCTATGTTTAGAAACGAAATGATAGCCAAATTTATGGATCAATCCTTTCCTTACAATTTTATTAAATAAATCATTTCTAGTATCTGTTGTATCAATAGGAACATAAACATCTGGGAATATTCCTCCACCACCAAAAACAGTATCTCCTTCTGGTGTAATAAACACTAATGAATCGTTTAATTTAACAGAGTCCTTATTATATACTTCTCCAGACTCATATCTATTATACGCCTCTTCCTCATAGCCTTTCTTATCTCCCTTAGTAAATGGCTTCTGTATACATCTTCCAAGCGGTGTATAATATTTGGATACAGTTAATCTAATGGCAGAAGAGTCTGCAAATGGATATTGATGTTGTACCAACCCTTTACCAAAAGATCTCCTTCCAACAATTACACCTCTATCCCAATCTTGCATAGCACCTGCAAAAATCTCTGAAGCCGAAGCAGAACCTTCATCGATTAGCACTGCGACTTTTCCTTGCTCAAATAAGCCAGATCTTTCTGCTAAATAATCATACCTTGGCTGACTTCTACCTTCTGTGTAGACGATTAACTTCTTGTCTCCTAGAAGTTGATCTATCATATAAACACATTGATCTAAGTATCCACCTGAATTCCCTCTTAAATCTACTACTAATTGTGTCATATCCTTTTCTACCAAATCAATTAAAGCAGATTGAAACTCTTTAGCTGTAGTTCTGCTAAATCTAGTAACTCTAATAAATCCAGTACTATCATTTAACATCAGATGACCATCTACACTATTTAATGGAATATCATCCCTTTCTATTGCAAAATCCAATAAGGCTTGTTCACCCCTTCTATAGATCTCAACATTAACAATTGTTCCTTTCTTACCTTTTAACTTCTTAACCACATCTCTATTAGTTATACCAATACCAGCAATTAACTCACCATCTACTTTAACAATTCTATCGCCAGGCATAATCCCTAACTTATGAGAAGGGCCTCCAATAATAGGTGCAACCACCATTACTGTATCTTCAAGTATATAGAACTCTACGCCAATCCCTTGGAAATTACCTTGCATAACCTCTTCGGTGTGTTGAAACACTTTCTTAGGCATAAAGCTAGTATGCGGATCCAAATTCTTTATCATTCCATCAATAGCATCATCTACCATATGCTGATGATCAATTTCTTCTACATAATTAGCATCAATGAAATCAATGACTTCTCTTAATTTATTAAAAGACTTATGCTCTTTTGATAAGTTAAGCTGTAATACTTGAGGGCCTGAAGCAGGTGCCATATTTAATCCTATTGCAAAACCAAATAGAACGCCAATAGTAAGTATTAAGGGTAAAGCTTGAGACTTTTTCATAGATTTCGATTTATCTTTTATTCAAGCTAAAGTTAAGATAATCTCCTACATTTTTATCACTATCAATAGAAAGATTAGCAATTAGCACAGCTGTGTTACATTTCAATTCTATTTCGTAATCTGC
>JBELBA010000096.1:1649-8478 GCA_042095635.1 Chitinophagales bacterium | reverse complement strand
TTATTTAAAGGCGCTTCAAATAAATAATCGAAGGATATCCCAATTGTGAAGCGTTGAGTGGTCTTATAATTTATACCAACGTTTCCATCTAAGAAATTACCATATTGATTAGCTAGATTACCAATTGGAACTTGATAAGCTGCACTAAATGGAAATAGCAATTCTCTGCGTGTACTATCTGTTCTTTGAGCTACCAATTGAGCCGAAAAAACTAATGCTAAAATGGTGACAAGTAATCTATTCATTTCACAGTTTAATGGTTTAAAATTAATGATTAATTAGTCAATATTAATCCTTTATTGTGCTATCTTTATAACAAATAATAAAAGTTACTTTATGACAAATGTTTCAAATATTCAAATGGTCGATTTAACGACCCAATATGAAGAGATTAAGGATGAAGTCAATGAGGCTATTCAAAATGTAATTAACACAACTGCATTTATCAATGGTCCTGAGGTTAAAGCGTTTTCAAAAGAATTAGAAACGTATTTAGATATAAAACATGTTATACCATGTGGTAATGGTACAGATGCTTTACAAATTGCACTGATGGCACTTGGATTAGAACCAGGTGATGAAGTTATTACAACTCCATTTACTTTTATTGCAACTGCAGAAGTTATTTCATTGTTGAGATTAAAGCCTGTGTTTGTAGATATAGAACCACAATCTTTTTCAATTGATCCAAACCTAATTGAAGCTAAAATTACAGACAGAACTAAAGCAATCATCCCAGTTCATTTATATGGGCAAGCTTGTGATATGGATGCGATTATGGCAATAGCTAACAAACATGGTATAAGTGTTATTGAAGATACTGCACAATCTATTGGTGGAAAGTATAAAGGAGCTAACGGTACAGTAAGAACAGGGACAAGCGGACATATTGGATGCACTTCTTTCTTCCCATCTAAGAACTTAGGATGTTTTGGAGATGGTGGAGCAATCTTCACAAATGATGATGAGATCGCTAAAGAAATTAGAATGATTTGTAATCATGGATCTAGAGTTAAATACTACCATGAAGTGGTTGGCGTTAATTCTAGATTAGATAGTATCCAAGCTGCAGTATTAAGAATCAAATTAAGAAAGTTAGATCAATATTGTGACGCTAGAAGAGCAGCGGCCCAAAGATATAATGAAGCTTTTGCATCAAATTCAAAAATTACAACACCTAGCTCTCCTTCTTATTCTCATCATGTGTTTCATCAGTATACTTTGGTGCTTGATGGAGATAGAAACGAATTACAAGCTTATTTGAAAGAAAGAGGTGTGCCAGCAATGATTTATTATCCTGTGCCATTGCATATTCAGGATGCCTATAAATCTTATGGTTATAACGATGGTGATTTCCCAATTTCTGAGGAATTATCGAAAAACGTGATTTCATTACCAATGCATACAGAATTGAATGATGAAGTTCAATCTTATATCATTGAGCAAGTGAATAGCTTTTTTGCTTAAACAACAATTCAGTGTTAGGAAAACTATTTAAAAAATTTACTAAGAAGAAAGAGGAACCAATTGATCCAATCGACTTTAGTCAGATTGGGGTTGATATTCATTCTCATATGATACCACATGTAGATGATGGTTCTGATTCATACGAAGAGACAAAAACAATCCTAACTAAGATGCAAGAGTACGGTTATAATCGATTTATAACTACACCGCACATAATGATTGATGGTTATCCAAATACATCAAGTGGCTTAAAGAAAGGCTTGGATAAATTAAAGACTGATCTTGGTAATGATGGATTAGATATCAATATTAAGATTGCTTCTGAGTACTATTTTGATAGTCACTTTATGGCTTTGTTAGAGAACGATGACTTATTAACGCTAGGAGATAATTATGTCTTAATAGAGTTTTCTTATCTAAATAGACCTTTGAATGCAACTTTTGGTATCTCTGAATTAAAACGAAAGGGTTATAAAGTAATTTTAGCACATCCTGAGCGATATACTTTCTATCAAGGAAATTTACAAGCTTATAGAGAACTTAAAGATATGGGTGTTTTATTCCAAATGAACATGTTCTCTTTGGTAAATGCTTATGGTCCAGGTGCCTTAATGACTGCAAGAATGTTAATTGATGAAGAATTAATTGATTTGGTTGCTACTGATATTCATAATGAAAGACAGTTAATGTTTTTAGATAAAGTTAGGAGAAGCAGACATTTAAAGAAATTGTTAGACTCTGGTAGAGTGATGAATGATAAATTATTCTAATATGAAATTTACAGAAACAGGCATTAAGGATTTACTAGTATTTGAGCCTTCTGTATTTCCAGATGATAGAGGTTATTTCTATGAAGGATTTAAATCTAATGTCTTTGCAGACAAAGGTTTTGATCCATCATTTATCCAAGATAATATTGCCAAGTCTAAAAAAGGAGTAATTAGAGGGATGCATTTACAAAAGGAACCTTATGCCCAAACAAAGATTATAAGATGTTTAACTGGCGCTATATTAGACATTGCTGTAGATATGAGAAAAGATTCTCCTACTTATAAGCAGTGGTATGGTATAGAATTAACAGGAGATAATAATAAACAATTATTTGTGCCAAGAGGTTTTGCTCATGGTTACTTAGTACTAAGTCATGAAGCAGATGTAATGTATAAAGTAGATAATGTTTGGGCTAAAGAAGCTGAAGTAGGGTTTTTATACAATGATCCAGACATTGGAATTGATTGGGGTACTGATTATAGTAACTTCATCTTATCAGATAAAGATTTGATCTTGCCTGCTTTCAATGAATTAGAGCAAGAAATTTACAGTTAGAATTATAATATGAAAATACTTGTTACTGGCGCTAATGGACAACTTGGCAGTGAGTTTAAAACACTTACAGCAAAAGGTAGTCATCATACTATGTATTTTTTAACAAGAGCTGAACTAGATCTTTCAGCACCTGAATCTTTTGTTGAAGTTTTATCAAAATATGATTTTGATATTTTAATTAATTGTGCTGCCTACACAGCTGTTGATAAAGCTGAATCTGAAATAGACTTAGCTAATACGATTAATGTTGAGAGTGTTGGTGCAATGGCTCAATATTGTAATCAGTATAATAAAATATTAATACAGATTTCTACAGACTTTATTTTTAGTGGTAAAGGTTATTTGCCAATTTTAGAAACTGATCAAGAAGATCCATTATCAATTTATGGTAGTTCTAAACTTGCTGGTGAAAAAGCAATTATGTCTACCATGGAATCATTTTATATCGTCCGTACTTCCTGGGTTTACTCTAGTTATGGTAATAACTTTTTAAAAACCATGCTAAGGTATATGGACGAAAGACCAGAATTGGGGATAGTTATGGATCAGGTGGGTACGCCAACTTATGCAAGAGATTTAGCACAAGCCATTTTAAATATGATTGCTCATCCTTCATTTAAAAGTGCATATGGCGTTTATAACTATAGTAACTTGGGAACAGCAAGTTGGTATGACTTTGCTTGTCGTATCAAGGATATAGCTAATAAAACGGTAAGTATTAAGCCAATCAGGACTGAAGCTTATCCTACACCTGCTGCTAGACCGCCATATAGTGTTTTAGATAAAAGTAAGATTCAAGATGTATTTGGTTTAGAGATTCCTTATTGGACTAATTCTTTACAATCTTGTATTGAGTTATTGTAATGATTCAGGAAATTGCCATAGCGATATCCCTTTCCATTCTTGTTGCATTAGTATTTCATAAGTATTTAAGAGGGACAATCTCTTCAAGGTTATTCTATTTAGCATTTTCAGGGCATTTAATATTGGGTGCTATTGTCTATTTGTATTTCGCACATGTTGCAGGAAGAAGTTTAGATATGATGAATTTTTTAGCGGACGCTAATACTTCAACAAAATTCTTAAAAGAATACCCTCAACTCAAATGGCTATTCTTTTCTTGGATTGATGTAAGTTCGGTTCCTTTAGAATTATATCCACTTTGGGATCAAACTTATTTTTTGAAGAATAGTGGTGCATTGCACGTGATTAAGCTACATGTAATCATTGACTTACTCACTAATTCTAACATTTGGATACACATTTTACTATTTCATTCTATTTCTTTTGCTGCATTATTACTTATTATTAAAAGCTTTAAGTCTAATCAATCATCTACTTTATTAATAATGAGTTTTGTGCCGGGAATACTATTTTGGACTAGTTCAATGTTAAAAGAAGGATTAGTGTTATTTGGTATTGCTTTGATATTATATGCTCTAAAGACAAAAGTTATAAAAGCGATAATTCTGTTTTTGATAGGAGGGAGCTTGTTATTATTAATGCGTTCTTATTTAGCCGCATTATTGTTGTTTTCAATAGTTATTGTTCTTTTAAGTTCAAAGTTCAATTATCGTTTTAATCTTATTCAATTGCTATTGTTTTCTTTACTAGTATTATTTGCGTCAGACCTATTAATAGATCAAGGTTTCTATAGTCAATTAATACATAAATATGATGCATTTGATACTTTAGAAAAAGGAGGAAGTTCATTTTCTTTTCTAGAAATGAATTCGCTTTTAAATATTATTATTACTTCGTTATTAGCGATAGATATTACATTATTAAAACCATTTAGTTTTAATTCTATAATGTTAGCTTATTTGAGCTTTGAAAATATGGTTTGCATTATTCTTTGTGCTTGGGCGATATGGTCAACAAGAAAGCAACACTTAAGTCAGCAAGAGAAAATTGTGTATCTGTTTACGCTGCTTTGTTATTTTGTAATTGGATTTATTGTAAGAAACGATGGAGCGATACATCGTTATAAGAGTGCAATAACTTTAGTAGCAATGTTACATATTGCTAACCGTTTTTATTTCTCTAAAAAAGAACCAGTTAAGTTATAAGCCTTAACTAGTTTATTCCAGACATCTCCTAGTTATTGATATCCATGAAAATTATCTGCTAAGGCATCTAAGCTTAAGTGATCAAAAACAAACTTAGGGATATTGAAATTAAACTTTTGCTTTTCGCTGTCTTTCTCTCTATTATCAGTTTTAAATCAAAAGCAGATGATTGTCTTTCTACTTTTGCCTAATGATAGCTTTAAACTCCGACCATTTAGGAATTAATTGGCTCCATTTCAAATGATTGTCTTTCATAAAATAGCTTAACATAAATAATGTAGAAGCAAAGTAAGAAGCACTTGATACAATAGCTGCACCAATATGTTGATATTGGTTAATCATGTAATGGATAGAACTTAAGGTAATTACAAATCCAATTAATGCTGCATAAAGGTTAATTTGATATCTACCATTACCAGAATAATAGTGTCCTAGTATATTAGCAAAATTATAGAACACGATACTTGGTGCTAAGTATTTAATAATCTCTGGCATTAAATAGAATTCTTCTCCAAATACAAATTGATAGAAACCAGTAGGAAGTAATAATAGTGGTATTAATCCGATTGTGCATATAATAAAGCTCCATTTTGAAAGATCTAGACTTAGTTTGACATTATATTCATTGTCTTCAGTATTTACAATTTTGGAATATTGAACTAATGCCACACTTCTAGTTACAATCCAAATGGATTCACAAATAGATGCAGCGTTAGAAAAATTTCCTAAGGCAATACTACTAAGGTTTCCTGGATCGTGAAGAATATAGTAGCTCAATCTTAAATTTACAGTTTGTATGATATGACCAGATTGGTTCCAAGCACCATAATAGATGGCTTGTCTTACAATAGGTTTAATTAATGTGGTATTAAATTCCTTTAAATATGGAGCTATCTGAATACTACTTAGTATAGTTATAGTGATGTAACTCAAGTACAAACCAATTACATATGCAGAACTATCTTTAATGTCTAGTAAGAAAATAGCAGCCGCTATTCCTGGTAAAATTAAAAGGTAATGATATAATTTAAGTCTATTGTTTAGATTTATCTTCTGTGACGATATCAATACATTAAGATTAGTATTAAATACTGCATTAAAGAAAGTTAGAATAGCGATGTGATGTATATATTCTTCTAATAAAGGCTGATACACATTATAGATATGTAAACCAATATAAGCGGTGATGCTGAGTAGAAATGCCCATACATAGGATATATAAATCAAGGTTCCTTTATGTACTCTCGGAAATAAATAGATGAGTGAAGCTCCACTAATTAAGTTAATAGCGATTAATATTATGGCAATGGTACTTAATATAAGTCTAGCTTCACCGGTATAATGCGCTCCTAGTGTATGCGAGATAATGATAAAGGTAAATAGGTTAATTAAAGAACCTAGAAACTGAGTTGATATAGTATTTAATATCTTCTTAAACATAAGATCATCTAAAGTTCTATTATAAAGTTGCGTTTTCCAAATTTAGAGAAAGGATCAATGCTAATGGTTTAACATTAAATACGTAGATTTTAATGTTTTTTTAACATTGGGGTAAATAGTAGCTAATATTACTAGTATTTCTTTGTGACTGAAAATTTAAAACGATAAACCAATTTTCATTATGAAGAAATTTACAAAATTATTTAGTCTACTATGTGCAGCATGTATAAGCAATGTATATGCTGGAGACATTACAATCACTGATAGTGATTTAGGTACAAGTGAATATACTTGGACTAACAACAACACTTACTTTATTGATGGTTTTGTTTTCCTTGAAGAAGGAGGGAAATTAAACATTCAAGCAGGTACAGTTATTAAAGGAATTGAAACTCCAACAACAGGAGATAATGCTTCAGCATTAATTATTGCTAGAGGTGCAAAAATTTCTGCTGTTGGTTCTTCAACTGCACCAATTATCTTTACATCTGAATTAGATGACGTAACTGATGCTGCAGATTTAACGC
>JBELBA010000096.1:0-1549 GCA_042095635.1 Chitinophagales bacterium | reverse complement strand
AGAACTCTACAGCTATACATATGAGAGATGCAACTGCTGGAACATATGCAAACTCAGTATTTACTGCTTTCGCAAATGATGCTTTAGAAATTGAAGATTTAGCTGCTGACAAAGGTGTTGATTCTAGACAAAGAGTTGAAGAAGGAGATTTAAAGTTATTAAATAACGTTTGGTATGACTTTGGTTCTGGATCTACTTGGGATGAAATTATCAGAGGAACATCTGGTGGTGAAGACTCTACTGCACAATGGTTAAAAGATATGATTGAAACAACTTGGAATAACGAAATCGTTACGCCAGATTTTACTTCAATTGGAAGAACTGTTGATGGAACATGTAATCCTTCTGCCGATACAGCTGTTGCAGCAATATGGTCTAACTTAGCTGATTTACCAACTAATGATACTTGGTTTACTTCAGTAGAATACAAAGGAGCTTTTGGAAATGACAATTGGTTAGCTGATTGGTCTGCATTATCTTCTATGGGTTATATGTCTTCTAGTGTTAATATCGAAGAATTGGCTGCAATTTCTAGTGGTATTATATTAGGAAATGCATATCCAAACCCAAGTACAGGAAATGTAACAATCGAACTTGATCTATCTAATAGATCAAAAGTAAGCTTGAAATTATATAACATTAAAGGTGAAGTAGTTAAAGTAATTGCTGAAGATACTATGCAAGGAAATAACAGCATTAAATTAGATGCTACAAACTTACCTGAAGGAATGTACTACTATAACTTAACAACTGATAAGTATAGTGTTACTAAGAAGATGGTAATTACTAAATAGTAATTATTATAATATGGTTTAATTTTAAAAAGGGCTCCTATTTGGGAGCCCTTTTTTATTTGTAGTATAATATGTAATTAGAATGCTTACTTTCCTTGATATACTTTCTGGCTTACTACTTTTCCATTCTCATCCCAGATTGTCCATGTATTTGATCTTTCTCCATTCTTATAGAACATCTCAAATCTTTTATTTCCTTGCTCATCGAAGATATGCCACGTACCATTCTTTTTTCCATTAGACCATTCTGCTTTACCTATCTTCTTTCCTAAAGTATTAAACTTAACCCATTTACCATTCTTTTCACCTTTAGCATAAACGCCTTGTTCTTTTAATTCACCAGTTTCGTAGTAAGAACTAACACTACCATTTAATAGGCCGTTTTCAAATGACATCTCCAACTTCTTAATACCATTGTCATGGTATTCAGTTTTTTCTCCTGTATATGGCTGATTATCTGCTAATAGAATTCCATCTCCGCTTTCAGCAAATTGCTGAGCATTAATGATAAAAACAGTTAATATTAGAAAGGATAGTATGCTGAATGTCTTTTTCATAATCTAAAAGTTAAGGTTAAGTAAATACTAAGTTAACATTAAATTAACATACCTACTACATAGATTACGCCTAAAATTTTAAAAATGTTACTATAAAGTCTTTAGTTTTTTAAAACTTAACATTGTTACTGAAGCTATAAGAGGAATAATAGTCAGTTTTAAATAAGAAATAATGAGTAGTTTTGAAGCAAAAAAAAA
>JBELBA010000095.1:0-8681 GCA_042095635.1 Chitinophagales bacterium | reverse complement strand
TCTTTCAATATTTCCAGTATCTCCTAGTATCATAAAGATTCCATCTTTGTTTCCATAGCAAAGATCAATGTCTGCATCAGCAGAATTAGAGTAACCTACAATTGCTACCTTTTTTCTACCATTAAGTATGGCTTTAGTGGCAATTTCATTTTCAAATCCACCATAATTTTTCTCCCATTTTATTTTTCCTGTCTTACTAATATCAACCACCCAGATGTCTTTGTCGCCATAATGGTCATGTGTAATATCTTTATCTGTAGATCGGGTAGCACCAACAATCACCAACTCTTCTTTGTTTTTCTTAATGATGTCATAAGCGAAATCATCATTAGATCCACCTAACATTTTAGTATATATAATGTCTCCAGTACCTGTAACTTTCATAAAAAAGACGTCTTTACCACCTCTGTTATTTTTGAATTCTTGGTCTGTAGAGTTAGAATGACCGATAAGATAATAACCACCAGTACCATCATGTGTTTTAATTAATGAAGTAGGCGTATCAGATCCATTTGTCTTAATTTCTTTTTTAAACATTTCGAAACCTGCAGGATCATACTGTGAAAGGATAATATTTTGTTCATTTGGATCTAGGTCATTTACGCCTGCGAAGAAATAACCCCCAGCATAGGATTTTGTTAAACAAAGTCCTTTTTCTTTCATGTATGTGTTTTTTCCTAGTTCATTTTTAGGGCTTAATTTAATAATCCAGATGTCTCTATTATCATACCGTTGTAATTCATCAATATTACCGTCAGTAGATAATGTTGTTGCTGCGATTAATATGTTCCCTTTTTTATCTACAATGATTTTTCCAGGTTCTTCAATATTATTACCGCCTAATGCTTTATTACTAAGTATTTCACCATCTTTAGAAATAGATATTAACCAAATGTCAGAACTTCCTTTTCTGTCTTCAATTAACGGATCTGAAGAAGATGTCCCGCCTAGTATATAATAATTTCCTGTAGAATAATCGTATGCAATACTTGTTCCGAAGTCTACTTTAGCTCCACCAATTGTTTTTTGCCATCTTATTCTACCAGTGGTACCAAGCTTAACTATCCAGCAATCATAAGCTCCATTGTTATTATCGATATGGCCATCATTCGATTCTGTTTCTCCCACAAATATAAATTCACCTTCAGGTGTTTCAATAATATCTTTGGCAACGTCATCTTTAGAACCACCAATCGTTTTTTGCCATTCAATTCTACCTTTATGATCTAGTTTTAGAATCCAAGCATCATAATGCATGTCTCTTTTATTTAAAACATCCATATCATCAGACTCTGTTTCACCACAAACGATATAACCACCATCTTTGGTTTGTCTAATCATATGTCCTAGGTCATTCTTAGAACCCCCATAAGTATGAAACCAATGCAGCTTACCTTTCTTCTTTTTCATTTTCATGACGAATAGGTCTTGCTTCCCTTTGGACTTCTTAATATTCTTGTCTTTGGATTTTGTATGTCCTGTAACAAGGTAAGTTTCATCTTTGGTTTTGATACTTCCAAGTGGTAAATCTTCCAAAGAACCTCCATAAGTTCTTGACCATAAAAGCTTGCCGTCTTTATTGATTGATGTGATCCATAAATCATCACCACCGATTATTTCTTTAGCTTTTCTTTGGCCATCATTAGAAAAAGACGAGCCAATAATTATAATTTCACCTTTATGATTTTCATGTAGATCTTCAGCAAAGTCATAATCAGAACTACCACCTAATTTGTATTCCCAGACAATGACACCATCTTCATTAATCTTAAATACCCAATAATCATTTCCTGCAAAAGCTTTTTTGATGTCTCCGTTTTGGGAGTCGGAATATCCGCATACAATGTATCCTCCGTCTTTTGAAGGGGTTATAGAAGATACAGCATCGACCTTACTACCTCCATAGGTGTATTGCCAATCAATATTTTGAGCATAACTTGAAAATGAGATGCTCAGTAATGTCAGTATAGTTAAAAAAACGTGCAATTTTTCTCTTCCTTATAGGATTAAATATAGCCAAAATTTATCATATAAGGTTTAGATTTTTGCTATAAAATGAGTGTGTTTTGGATCAGGTAAAAATATTTTTTTGTCTACCTAAAAAAATGCTATATTTGTTTCATGATCTTGATTTCAAGAAATTTTGATATATCAAAAAAAAAAGTATTTGTTCTCATAGGAATTTGCCTTTGTACTTTGTTTAGCTCGGCTGCAAACAATTTAAGGGTGGTCGCTACTAATTCTATTTTGCATGATATTGCTCAGCATATTTGTGGAGATAATTATGAGTTAATTAGCTTAATTCCTGTTGGTGGGGATCCTCATTTATATGATCCAATTCCTAGTGATGTAGAAGCTATCTCAAAAGCAGATATTGTCATAAAAAATGGTTTACATCTTGAAGGATGGTTAAATAAACTAATAGATAATTCTGGGACAAATGCCTTGATCATTGAAGCTAGTAAAGGTATAAAGGCTATACAATCTCTTGATCATGCCAATTCCTATGACCCTCATGCTTGGATGAATATCACAAATGGAAAAATTTATGCAAGGAATATATGTAATGCTTTTATTGAAATAAATCCAGATCATGAAGCTTATTATATCAATAACCTTAGTATATATTTAGAAAAATTAGATGTTTTAGATGATTATATAAAAACAATAATTCAATCAATTCCTAAACAACAAAGAATATTGATTACTTCTCATGATGCATTTCAATATTTTTCTAGAGCTTATGATATCAGAGTGGAAGCAGCTGCTGGGATTTCTACCGAAGCAGAGGTAAGAACAGGTGATCTGAATAAATTAATTCAATTAATTAAAGACTATGAGATCCCTTCTATATTTGTAGAGTCTACCATTAATCCTAAGTTATTGGAGCAATTAGCAAAAGATCTTGGTATTAAAATTGGCGGTAAATTATTTGCAGATTCTTTAGATGATCCGGAGGAAGATGCAGGAACATATGCCGGTATGCTAAAGCATAATGCTGAAACAATAAAAGCAGGATTATTGGCTCAAAAGCATCAGACAAATAATCAATCAATTACTATTAGTTTCATTTTAGTTACAACTATAATATTGCTTTTTGTGCTTTGGATAGTAACTAAAAAAGTTATTCAAAAAGGAGAAGGAGAATTAGGTTTAGAATTTAATCTAGTCATTAAAGGTCTAACGGTTTCTTATGGTTATAAGACTATTCTTAATAATATCTTTTTAGGTTTAAATAGTGGAAGATTAGTAGGGGTTATAGGTGCAAATGGCTCTGGTAAATCAACATTATTAAAATCAATATTAGGTATTGCTAGTATTGACTCTGGTGGTATACATATTAATGGAAAGTCTATTGGGTCATTTGCAAGTAAAATTGCTTATTTACCTCAAAAGGATGAGATTGATACGCAATTTCCTGTAACTGTCAGGGACGTAGTATTGATGGGAAGAAATGCTATTAAGCAAGTTGGAGCTGGTTTTAATAAAGCAGACTATCAATTGATGAATGATGCTTTAGAAGAACTGGGTTTAAAAGCTATCAAGGATCGTCAAATATCAGAGATTTCTGGTGGTCAGTTACAAAGAGTCTTTATTGCTAGGGCTTTATGCCAAGAGGCGTCAATACTAATGTTGGACGAGCCTTTCGTTGGGGTGGATGTTACTACGGAAGAAAAGATTATTCAGATTTTGAAAGGTTTGGCTAAGCAAGGTAAAATGATCATCATGGTGCATCATGATTTATCGAAAGTGACACAGTATTTTGATGATGTAATTATGATGAATCAGAGGGTAGTTGCCTATGGAAATGTTGCTGAAACATTTACTAATGAGAATATTCAAAAGACTTTTGAAGCTCAGTTACCAATTCTTCACCAGAAAGATCAATTTATCAGATGATAGAGTGGATGGAAATATTGCAATACGATTATGTATATAGAGCATTAGCTGCCTCTATTATGGTTGGCGTTGTATGTGGTGTATTAGGTTGTTTTATTGTACTAAGAAATATGGCTTTAATTGGTGATGCATTGTCTCATGCTATTTTGCCAGGTGTAGTTGCAGGCTTCTTAATTGCAGGCCATTCTGTATTTGCATTTTTTACCGGTGCGGTAATTGCTGGTTTTGTTTCTGCCCTTATAATTACTTGGATACAGAATAATCTTAAAACGAAAAATGACGCAGCCATTGGTATTGTGTTTAGTGCCATGTTTGCTATCGGTGTTATAGGAATATCATGGTTGTCTAGACAAGAAGGAGTGCACATTGATTTAAAAGATTTCTTATTCGGAAATGTATTAGGAATTGCGATGGAGGATTTAATGCTGAATGGCGTTATTACCTTGTTTGTTGTTGGATCTCTTGCCATATTATATCGTTATTTATTGATGTCAACATTTCAGCCGAAAGTGGCTGCCTCAATGGGGATATCCGTAAATACTTTGCATTACTTCTTAATGTTATTATTGTCCTTAGTAGTGGTAAGTGCACTGCAATCTGTAGGTGTAATATTAGTAGTTGCGATGTTAATTATTCCTGCATCAACAGCTAATTTATTAACTAATCGATTAAATAGAATGCTATGGATTGCAGGTACAATAGGAGTATTGTCTGCCGTATTTGGTTTGGTAATATCCATTATTTTGGAAACCACTCCAGGTCCAGTAATGACCTTGTTTGCAACCACTTTATATTTATTAGCGGTATTATTCTCTCCTCAAAAAGGAATTATAGTAAGTAGATATAGAAAGTATCTTAGGTTAAGAAAAATTTATGACGAGGATGTATTAAAAGCTGTAGTTAAATTGTCGGAGCAAAAAGATTTAAATATTTCAGCAATTGCTAAGAAAATAGATTCTTACGCTGCTAAAGTAAAAAGTGCTTTGGATAGATTAAGTAAAGAAGGTTTTATTAGTCAGGAAGGAGAGCAAATAGAAGTATTAAGAAAAGGTTCTGAGTATGCTTATCAAATGATTAGAAAGCATCGATTATGGGAAACTTATTTGGTAGAGAAAATGGGTATGCAATCAGATCAGATCCATGATGAAGCGGAGAAGTTAGAGCACGTCTTACCCGAAGCCTTTATTGATGAATTAGAAGCCTCATTAGGCTTTCCAAAAATGGATCCACATGGATCTCCAATTCCTCAAAAGAAAGGGAAATTAGGCTTGAAGTTGATTAATCTTGAAGCAGATGCGCAGGCTATCGTAACCACTCATCAATTGAATGATCAAATTGCGTTGGACTTATGGAAACAAGGTTTAACACCGAATGTAAGGTTTACTGTGATTGGAGAAGATGAGTATAATATGAAGTTGCTGCTTGGAGATAGACCAATTGAAGTAGATAAAGAAATTGCGCAGGACGTAAAAGTGGCTTTGATTTAGTATTTTAATACTATTATTAATCAATTTAAATTTTATGCTTTCAAATTTTAAAGTAGGGGATCAAAAAACACTTTCTGTTACTGTAGAAGAGAAAGATATCGCTTCTTTTGAGGCAGGAAATGTACATCCAGTCTATGCAACTTTTGCATTAGGAAGAGATGCAGAATGGACTTGTCGATTGTTTGTGCTAGAAATGAAAGAAGAGGATGAAGAAGGCATAGGTACATTACTAACTATTGAACATGCTTCTCCGGCAATGCTTGGATCAAAAGTAGACTTTAGAGCAGAAATTGAATCTATAAATGGGAATGAGATCATTTGTAGATATGAAGCAAAAGTAGAGGGGAGATTGATAGCCTTTGGTAGGCAAGGTCAGAAGATATTAAAGAAACAGAAGATAGATCTATTATTTTCCAATCTAAGTTAGTTAACTTTAAGGTATGTCTGCAGTAAGCATAAAAAATAAAAAAGCCTTTTTTAATTTTGAAATAACAGATCAATTTACGGCTGGTATTCAATTAATGGGTTCAGAGGTGAAGAGTGTACGTGCTGGTAAAGCAAGTATGTCAGAGGCCTATGTTTATCTTAAAAAGAAGGAACTCTTTATTAAAGGAATGCATATTGCTATCTACACGGAAGCTGCACATAACGGACATAGTGACCCTGTGAGGGAAAGAAAACTCTTACTCAATAAGAGAGAGTTAGAAAAAATAGCGAAGCGTATTAAAGAAAAAGGAATGGCAGTGGTTCCTATCAAAATGTTTTTAACCGGAAGAGGTTTTCTAAAAGTTGAGATTGGTTTAGGAAAAGGTAAAAAGACACATGACAAGCGTGAAAGCCTAAAAGGGAAAGAAGCAAAGCGAGATATAGCGAGAGCTAAAAACGAACGTTACTAGAAGTTCCTCCCTTTTAACATTGGTACAAATCTAAAGTCTTCAAATATTTCCGTACTAAATGCTGTTTCTGACACCCTTGTGATCTTATGCATGGTTTGAGAACCATCTTCATTATCTACGGGGATACAAAGAATACCATTGATTTTTAATTGCTCTTTTAATTGGGCTGGAATGTATGGAGCCGCAGCAGTTACAATAACTTTATCGAAAGGTGCAAAGGTAGGTAGTCCTTGATAACCGTCTCCAAAGAAAGTCTTAATTCTATCATAACCCAATTGTTTTAAAAACTTAGTGGTTTTATGATGTAAGGTTTTAAATCTTTCAATAGAAAAAACTCTTGCTCCACATTCATCTAATACGCATGCTTGGTAGCCAGATCCAGTACCAATTTCAAGTACTTTATCTCCTCTTTTAATATCTAATGTCTGTGTTTGGAAGGCAACAGTATAAGGATGAGAAATCGTTTGACCTTCTCCTATTTGAAAAGCCTTGTTTTCGTATGCATGACTTTCGAATGCTTTATCTAAAAATAGATGTCTAGGAACATTATTAATTGCATTTAATGCCCTTTCATCTTTAATTCCTTTTTCATTTAAAAGTTGGACTAATTTCTTTCTTTGTCCCTTATGTCTGTATGAATCTTCCATTAGCTATTTAACCAGTACACGAATTTAATAACTAATGTGCTATTTTTCTTATTTAACAAGACATCATAATTGTCCGAGTAGACAACAAAGAAGTCCGACATGGGCTTAAATCTATACTGTAATCTGTTATAAATGTTGAAGTTGTCTGCTTGTGTGTTGTACTGTAAGAAACTAGTGAAATAAAGATTTTTTGTAAAAGATAATTCAGCTTTCGCTCCAATTAAGGTTAAATTGGTAGAAGTATAAGGTGCTGGCAAAGTAATGTCGTTATAGGATATGCTGGTAGAAAGTATTCCCCAAGGTTGAATTCTATAATTCATATCACCATTAAAGCTTAGTTTTTCTCCTGTAAAGAAGCTGCCATAACTTACCAGACCTCCATAATAAAATGGCTTTCTTTTATTAGAATAATATTCCGCTTTGGTTTCTCCAAAAGAATAGTTTCCTGCAGCTAATGGTTCAGTACTTGTTCCTGAAATATAGAAAGGATAAATCAATCTTCTTGTTTGCTGATCTTTAATCACTTCTAAACCACTTCCATTTAAGAACACCAATACATAATAAGCACTTAACCTGCTGTCTGTGCTAACAAAGCTGTGGTCCATATAATTAGAGTAATAGACTCCTGGTCCATGTTTAAATACTTTACTGTTTTTTGGGTAGAAGAAGTATTCCATCGATGGTTCTATTCTCCAATAAGTATGTTTTCTTGTAAAGAATCGATTTTGGTCTACATCATATTCTGCCCAGTTTTGTCTAGGAACAAAACCTAAAACTGCGGTATAATCTTTACCAACATACTCATGATTCCAGTTCCAATTCAATTTGGCAGTTTGATATCTTAGGAAGGTTGCATGTGTGCCACTGTATTGGCTAGAGCCAGGTTGTAAAGAATGATGGTAAAAAGCTTCACCCAGCCACTTTCTATCTGCAGAGGCCATGTTGTATTCAATACCTCCAATTCTATTCCAATTTAAGGTATTAAAGAAAGTATCTCCTATACCTGTTTGATTTAATAGTAAAATTCCGATATCCGAAGCTGCTCCAATTTTTCTTTGTACTGTTGCGATGGTATAATTTTCTTCTTGGAAAGAAGTCGTGTCTCCAAGGTTTCTCGAGATCATTCCGGTTTGCACATTCATTAATCCAACTCTCCAGTTTTCATCTAGTTTACCTGTAATTCTAGCACCATATTTGATTGAAGATGATTGGCCAATTCTTCTACTATAGAATGGTCTAATTTTAGTAAATCCGTATTGAGAAAAAAGGTCTGCATTTTCTATAAAGAACTTTCTTCGTTCTGGGAAGAACAGATTAAACTGCGTAAGATTAATTTGTTGTGCATCAATATCTACCTGAGAAAAGTCTGGATTATAAGTTAAGTCTAAATTTAAATTAGAAGTTAAAGCAATTTTTGCATCTACACCGGATTGTACATTGTTGGCTTGCGTTACTGCTTCTAAATCTTTTATACTACCTGCTGTAGAATATGGAATAAATGCAGCATTAAATCCAGTTTTAGGTGGACTCCCTGGCCAAACTAAGTCTCCTGTAAAAGATAAATTCGCAACATTCTGATTCACAGGTACAGGGATCCAAGTGGAGGTTTCGTTGCGCTTAAGATCATTTCTAGCGAAATTCATTTTCCATGTACTAAGGTTTTTATCATATCTTAAAGTTGTAAAAGGGATAGCCATTTCTACGACCCACATTTTATCAGATTGCTTTACTGCAGAGTACCATATATTATC
>JBELBA010000094.1:0-8721 GCA_042095635.1 Chitinophagales bacterium | reverse complement strand
AAGAATATTATTCCTTTCTCTAAAGAAGGTTATAAGCTAAGATTGCCTTGCGACAAAGTGCCATTATATAATGAGTTGGTAGACTCAATTCTTTATGAAGAGCAAGTATATTCAGCTTCTATAGGGGATGCTTATTATTATGATAGAGATAAGATTTCTTATCGAGTTAAATCTGGAGATAATCTATCAGTCATTGCAAAAAGACATAGTTGCAGTGTTACTGATCTAATGGATTGGAATGACTTAAGGAGTACAAGCATTTTTATTAATCAGAAATTGGTAGTATTTATAGGTGAAGATAGAGAGCAAGCATTTGCATCAAGAAAAGTTGCTAGTTCAAAATCCAATAATATATCTAAGGAAGGGTTTGTTTATTATACCATTGAAAGAGGGGATACGCTTTGGAGTATTTCTAAAAAATTCCCGGGGGTTGCAATGGATTCTATTAGAAGAGATAATCAGATATACAATGTACATAGCCTTCAACCTGGAACCGTCTTAAAAATTGGTTTAGCAAGCAATGGTTAAGGTTATAGTCAACAGTTTGTTATTACTTTTTCTTATTTCTTGTTCTTCCAATGAAGGGGGTACAACAAATAAAAGGAACTCTTTTTTACCAGACGCTCAATATAATGGTGACTACGTTTGGTTGATCTCTGATACGAGTACTTGGAAAGGCGCTTTGGGAAAAACTATTCAAGCAGACTATTCTAACCCTTATTCAGTTTTCCCTCAAGATGAGAAAAGCTATAGAGTGACTTTCTCAGAATACATTGGATTAAGTGATCTCATGAAAAGATGGGAAGTAATGATCTTTGCCGTAGACTTAAATAAAGACACTCGACTTAAGCAATATGTGCTTAGGAAGTTTCATTCAAAATTGAAAGACCACGACATTGAATATGAATCATTTATGTTAAAAGATCAATGGGCAAATGGTCAGTTAGTAGTCTATTTAATTGGTGCCTCAGAACAAGCATTATTAAGAGGTTATAAGAAGCAAGAACAAGCAATAAGAGAGATGGTCGATGCTACTGTAATGACTAGAGCGGTAAAAAGCGTTAACAAGCGATCGAAGAATAAAATTTCTATTAAAGAAGTAGACTCAGCCTATTCTTTTAATATTCAGATACCAGCAGAATATACCAGTGCAGGAAATTTGGAAAAAGCATTATGGTATTTAAAGGACATTCCTACTGGCTACCAGGCGATAGTTTTTTATTCTACTAGTTATGAAGATAGTTCTGATTTTAATAGTGAGAAAATCATTCAAGAGAGAGATAAGCATTTAAGCTTTGTGCAAGGAGAAAGTGATGAAGAAGTTATGGTTACTGAAAGAAGAGCAATAGTAGAAGACAAGGTAATTAGTATTGGTAATCAATATTGCAAAGAATTAAGAGGTCTATGGAGATTAAAAGGCGCTTTTACTGGAGGTCCTTTTGTTCATTATGCAGTGTATAACCCTAACACAAAAATGATAGATCATGTTGATGTATTTGTAATGGCCCCTGGTGATAAGAAAAAGCCATTAATTAGGGAGCTAGAAGCTATAGTACAAACCATTAAATTTTAAAGATATGCTTAGTGATTTTCTTAGTCCAATTGATGTAGAGCAGTTATTCGATGGGGAAACTTTTGCAAAGAATCAATTGAGAAATATTATTTCAATTTATGAGAATGATTTCCCAGAATTGGAAGGCATAAAAATCGCAATCATTGGGGTACAAGAAGAAGCAGGTGCTAGAAACAACGAAGGCACCAAGCATGCGCCAGATCATGTTAGAAAAGCATTGTACAGGTTATATAGGCCAGATTATGCTATTTCAATAGCAGATCTAGGAAATATAAAAGCGGGAAATACATATCAAGACACACTTTATGCAATTAAGGCCGTTTGCGGTAAGTTACTATACAATCAGGTTATACCCATTATTATTGGCGGAAGTCATGATCTTACATATGGGCAGTTTTTAGCTTACGAAGAGATTAACGAAACGGTAAATGTAACTACAGTTGATGAGCAAATTAATATTAAAGAGAATGAAGAAAAACCATCTTCAGATAATTTTTTATTAGACATGTTTTTACATGAACCAAATTATTTATTCAACTTTAGTCAGATAGGCCATCAAAGTTATTTTGTTGATCCGGAAACATTGCACGCACTTGAGAAGCTACATTTCGATTGTTATAGAGTTGGAATGCTAAATCATAATATTGAAGAAGTTGAAGCAATTATTAGAGATTCTGATGTTGTAAGTTTTGATGTTTCAGCTATTAAAGCATCCGAGGCTCCAGGTCATGCTAGATTAACTCCTAATGGTTTTGATGGAGAGCAGGCCTGCAGAATTGCTAGATATGCTGGAATTAGCGATAAAACATCCTCTTTTGGTATTTATGAAATCAATCCTCTTTTTGATGATAAAGGATTAACATCCGTATTGGCTGCTCAAATGATTTGGTATTTTGTTGATGGTTATTATAATAGAGTTAATGATATACCTCAAATGGACAAGTCTTCATTTATCAAATATATGGTAGATCTAGAGGAGCATGGTTTAACTTTCTGGAAGTCTCAAAAGAGTGGCAGATGGTGGATGGAAGTGCCATTTAATATAGCAAAAGAGAAGTTTAAACGACATCATTTAGTGTCTTGTTCTTACAGCGATTACGAGACAGCCATGCAGGGCGATGTACCAGATAGATGGATTAAAGCTTATGATAAATTATCTTAGCTTTCTAATATAGATTCTAATTTCATTCCTCTAGAACCTTTAATTAAAATACTTAAACCTTCAATGTCAAGTGTGTCAAACCATGCTTTTAATTCACAGGTAGACTTAAAAGCAATAATGTCTTCATCACAGTTATTACAATTAAAGTTTTCACCAACTACTACTTTGCCGTCAAAGGAAAGCTCTGAGAGCTTAACTAATATATTCTGATGCTCTTTATTACTAGTCTCTCCTAATTCGAACATATCGCCTAAAATGACCATTTTAGAATTATATGCTTCTTCATTGAAGCTTTCTAAAGCTACTTTCATCGAGCTTGGGTTGGCATTATAAGCATCTAATATAATTGTAGCACCTTTATAGTTTCTTAATTCAGACCTGTTTAGACCTGCTGGTATATAACTTTCAAAACCAGATTTTATTTTTTCATCTGAAATTTCAAAGAACTTAGCAATAGCATAGGCCGCACTAATATTTGGAATATTGTATCTTCCAATTAATTGTACTTCCATTTCCACTGCGCTTTTTAGTTTCAGTTTTGGAGAGCTGATTAATGCTTCCAAGTCTTGATATTCGGTCCTTTTTATACCTTCACTCATTTGCATTAAATAGTCTAAGTGTTTATTTACGAATAGTTGACCGTCTTTATTTTTGATGTGCTTATATAGTTCTCCTTTGGCAATTTTTATATTTTCTTCCGAACCAAAGCCTTCAATATGCGCTTTTCCGCAGTTAGTAATAATTCCATAGTTAGGGTTAGCAATATTGCAAAGGGCCTCTATTTCTCCTATATGATTGGCGCCCATTTCGATGATAGCAATTTGGGTGTCTGCTTTCATTGCTAATAGTGTTAATGGCACTCCAATATGGTTGTTAAAATTACCTTTAGTATAATGAACTTTATATTGAGTAGAAAGCGCAGCATGAATTAACTCTTTAGTTGTAGTTTTTCCATTAGTTCCTGTAATCCCAATAACTGGAATATCAAATTGTTCTCTGTGAAAATGAGCAAGGTCCTGAAGTGTTTTTAATACATCCTCAACTAAGATGATATGGTCACTTGTATTATATTTTTCTTCATCTATGATGGAAAATAAGGCCCCGTCTTTCAATGCTTGTGCAGCGTATTCATTTCCATTGAAATTGTCTCCTTTTAAGGCAAAGAATAATTGACCTTTATTGATGTTTCGAGTATCTGTTGAGAGACCTTTAGATGCTATAAATAGTTGATATATTTGAGCGATTTCCATAGTTGTAAAAATAAAAAAAGCCTCGATTTATCGAGGCTTTTATACTAAACTGAAGTTAGTTTTATCTTTCTTTCTTTTTTTTCATTGAGTGAGATGCTCCAAATTCGTTACCCATTGGTGATCCAATTCTATTCATCGCACATCTGAAACCAATTGTCGCAGTAGATTGTTTTTCATCTAACCATCTTCTAGTTCCAGGTGATAAGAAATAAGCTCTATCATTCCAAGAACCACCTTTATACACTCTTGAATGATTATTGATTAATGATGTAATACCAAAATCATAGACCACTTCTTCAGCAAATTCATCTTCATCATAGGCTGTAAAATCTTCATATGAATCACCTCCACCACCGTCTTTGTATCCACGGTAGTCAGCTTTTTTGTAGTTTCTTCTATCTGCATTTTCTTCCTCAGTAACTTCAGTATAAACAAGTCTACCTAAAGAATCTTTCTCTACAGGATAACCTTCTTCATCCAAATCTAATTTTTTGAACTCGTTACCTCTAAACGGGTTTAAATCATCCATTTCAGAGCTGCTAGATGGTCTATATATATCCATTACCCATTCTGATACATTACCAGCCATGTTATATAGTCCATAATCATTTGGTAGGTATGCAACTACTGGTCCAGTATAGTCAGCGTTATCATTCAGTCCACCGGCAACCCCCATGTTATCTCCTCTACCTCTCTTGAAGTTTGCTAAGATATTTCCTTGCCAACCCCCATGATAGGCATATCTTAGTGAAGTACCATTCCATGGATAGATTTTTCTGTCTGTTACTAATTCTTCTCCTTCGATAGGATTGTTTCCAATTAATGCTAAAGCTGCATATTCCCATTCTGCTTCTGTAGGTAATCTGTAATCAGGTAAAAGAATACCATCAATTTTTGAAACTTTTCTTTCCCCTGTACCAGCTGGATCGTAAGAAGGTAACATGTCTTTTACTGTTCCTTCATATTGACCAACGATATAAGCGTCAGTATTAAAATTATCTTCATTAATAGCGTTTACGTTAACCTCTAAAAAACCATCTCTTTGTAAGATCATTTCGTTTACTCTATCTGTTCTCCATTTACAGAATTCATTCGCTTGAATCCAATTTACTCCAACTACTGGGTATGTAGAATAGGCAGGGTGTCTTAAATAAAGTTCAACGAAAGGTTCGTTATAGGATAATTTTTGTCTCCATACTAAAGTATCAGGCAAAGCCCTTTTATATATTTCTGGAAAGTCAGCATAAAAAGTACGTTTAGTCCAGTACAAGTATTCATTGTATTGTAGATTAGAAACCTCTGTGATATCCATATAAAAAGAAGAAACAGTAAGTCTTCTAGGAACAGAATGCCATTCTTTTGTAACATCTGCATCTGTAGACCCCATAACAAACGAGCCTCCTTCTATCAAGGTTAGACCGGGTCCAGTCTCTTGCCCAAAGAATTGTACTTTTTCAAAACCACCCCATTTTTCAGAGTTATATTGCCATCCTGTTGTTTCAGAAACTTCTTTTGCGCAAGAAGTAAACAACAATGCTCCCATGATTATACCGCCTAACTTAAATAGCTTTTTCAAGTTCATAATACCAATTTTTCCTTAAGACTTTACTCCACGCTTATACGAGAAGCATCTAATAAGGTTGTAAATATAAATAATTAAATCTAAATATAGATTAAGTGAAACGTGGACAACCACCTTTTGGCGGTGTTTTACAGAAATGGAACATCACAGATATTTCTGGAGTTCCCCATGTATTAATATACCCAAAACCACTTCCTAAGGTAATGTCATAACTAAAGGCAATTTTAAGCGATTGTTGGTTAGGGTTTATTCCAAAATATGGGACGAAAGCATCTAGATTAGATAAAGTATGTCTAACCCACATACCTGCATAAATTGGATGATCTCCAACTTTCCCTTCCCAGTATAGGCCAAAGTTAATCTGCTTTAGCGGTCCTTGCATCGTATATAAAAATTCTGGTGCTATATACGTTTCATGATTATAACGTGTACTTAATGGAATAATTGTACCACCATGCACTGTAATTTTCCTATGCAATAATATTTGATCACTATTACCTATGTAACTTGCCTTAGGCTGAGTGATGTTTTTAACTGATACACCTCCATATGCAATATCATTATATAATGTTATTCCAGTAGCAAAATTCATGAAAGGATTAATCTTTGTAAATATTTCAGGTGTGTAGCTTGGGTCTGAAAGTAAAGACGAGTTATAACCAGTTAAAGGGTCTATTTGATTTTCAAAGATTAAATTTTCTGTTCTTAAGTTCTGAAACACATAACTAGCTTGTAAACCGATTTGCATTGTTAATTCTGCTGGAAGATAAACTCTATATGCATAATGTAAGGTAGGATGAACAAACCTTCTAGATGATCTAATTCCACTAGCTCTATCTCTTTCTAATGATGAATTAGTAGAATTAGGGTCTTGGTCAATTTTTGGTGCTGCAGCTCCAGAATTGTCCATCATAAGGGAAAATCCGATTCCGCTATTGAATTTTTTTAAATAAGTGTCATAGCCTGCCATGTAATTGGTGTATCCTGCGTTAAATCCCTGGTTTACCCCACTCCATTGGTTTCTATAATTAGTTGTAATTCTATGACATTTTCCAGCGCCAGTTAAAGCCGGGTTAAGGTTTAAAGGTGCGGCATAAAATTGCGTAAATTCTGCATCTTGGGCTTTTATCTCTGAAATTCCTATAACAGATAGGATTAGCGACAAACTCAAGATATTTTTTAATATTTTCGACATTAACTGTTTTTGAGTATTATTACGAAACGGCGTTTAAAGCAATAAATTGTTTAAACTTTCGTTCCTCATAATTAGCAGTAAAGTAAAACTTTTTTTGATTAATCACAAAATTAATGTCCGCTAGACTACGAATATTATTAGGGTTCTTAACGATGTTTTGCATTTTGCAATCTTCGAACTCGTTTATCAAATCTGAAGTAATTTCTTGGAGGATTGACAAAGGTCAGATAAAGTCGTTCAATAACATTGGATATAATAAAATCCAGGTATTGGAAAATCAATTAGTTTATAGAATTCCAGTTTCAGTTAATGAAACAATTGATCATGTGTCTATTGACATAATTAAAGAATCGACATATAATAATAAAACAGTGAAGTGTAATTTAGAGGATCGTTATAAATTCTTCTATTATACTAAGAAGGAAAGAAATCAAAAGTACCTGGTTATTCAATTATTACCTATCCGGCATCAAAATGGCAGCATCTTTTTATTAAATGACTTTCAATGGATCATAACTAAAACAGCGACTAAAAACATTTTTAAAGGTCATTCTAGATCGATTAAAAATTCAGTTCTTAGCAAAGGACAGTGGTTTAAGGTCGGTGTTGCCAAAGATGGCGTATATAGATTAAATAAGTCTGACTTGGATAGCTTAGGTATCAACACAAATTCGATCAATCCTAAAAATATCAGAATTTTCGGTAATGAAGGTAAAATGTTAAGTGAGGCTTGTAATGAAAAAAGGCCTGATGATTTATTGGAAAACGCTATTTACGTTTCGGGTGAAAGTGATCAATCTTTTGATGATGATGATTATGTATTGTTTTATGGTGATGGACCAGATCAATGGGAGTTTGATAATGGGTTGAATATTTACAATCATCATTTAAATCTCTACGACCGTTCTAATTATTATTTTATTACAGTAACTAATGGAGCAGGTAAAAGAATTTCTAATCAAGCCAGTGAATCATCAAGTAATATAGACGTCAGTACATTTGATGACTATGAATACCATGAATGGGATAATGAAAATTTTTTAGATTCAGGTCGAGAATTTTGGGGAGAACCTTTTGAGATCACAGGAACACAAACTTTTGGCTTTAATTTTAAGAATGTTGTTGAAAGTGAAGATGTTAAGATTTATACCAGAACTGCAGGTAGGTCTGTAGTTAATGGAATGTCTTTTAAGGTTGCTTATAATAATGCAGAAGTTGCAGCGATGTCTTTGCCAATGACTTCCATAGACTATACAGCAGCTTATGCAAAAGTTTCTTCAAGCATTGACAGTTTTTCAGTTACTCAAGATTCTATTACATTATCTTATAAGTTCAATAAATCTAGTACATCAGATAAAGGCTGGTTAGACTTCATTGTTTTAAATGCTGTAAGAGAGCTGAAATTTGAAAAAGAACAAGAGATTTTTGAGAACAGGTCTTCCATCGGAGTAGGAAATATTAGTAATTTTCAAATAAGGTCATCGAGTGCAGAATTAAGTGTTTGGGATATAACAGATATATATAATATAAAGGAGCAATCTAGCAACTTTGCTTCTAGTGTAACATCTTTTAATATTGCTACAGATACTTTAAAGCGTTTTATTTGTTTCGATGATGAAGATTATTTTCAAGTAGATTTAATTGGTGCGGTAGCTAATCAGAACTTAAGAGCAAAATCTAATATCGATTATATTGTTATTAGCCCAACAGCATTTTTAAGCCAAGCAGAAGAATTAGGTCAATTGCATCAAACTTATGATGGGTTAAATTACTTGGTAGCAGATCAAGCTGAAATATTTAATGAGTTTTCTAGTGGGAGGCAGGACCCTGTTGCTATACGTGATTTTATAAAGCATTTGTATGATAAGTCATTAGCTGCAGCAGTAACTCCCCCACAATATCTGTTATTGTTTGGTGATGGGACTTACGATCCTTTAGGACATGAAAATTCTGATAACA
>JBELBA010000093.1:0-8763 GCA_042095635.1 Chitinophagales bacterium | reverse complement strand
TGCTCTTCCGATCTTATCTTCAAGCACACCAAGACGGTGTTGAAAGACATAACAAATCAGGAGAAACTAGAGTTATAGGAAAGGGTGAGGTTGAACTTGAAGGTTTAAAATCCAATGGAGAAGTTTTTCCAATAAAATTAAAATTAACCAAGTTGAAAATTTTAGGTGAAGAGTATTTTTCGGCTACGATAAATGATCTTACTTCGATAAAAGAAAAAGAAAATTTGGTAGAATCAATTTCCAGATTTCCTGAAGAAAACCCTGGATTAGTTTTAAGGATGCATAAAAATTCTAGTATATCTTATGCAAACTTGTCTACAAAGCATTTTTTCAAAAAATTGAATTATTCCGAGAGAAAAAGAGTTCTTAAATTAATCAGAGATAAAATTGATGATCTTTGTGAAATCAGAAAACCAATAAACGAAGAAATACAAATAGCAGGTGACTCATATTATGTCAGTTTTATTCCTATTTTGGATAAATTTTATTTCAACGTTTATGCGCTTAAAATAACTGATTATATTAATCAAATTCATGAGAAGGAGGTTAAACTTCTAAATCTAAATAAGGAACTTAATAAACAAGTTGAGTTTCAGGTTAATGAGATTAGAGAAAAAAATAAAAGTTTGCACGAAAATATCAGGTTTGCTAGAAGTATTCAAGATGCAATAGAATCAAAAGCAATTAGAAATATAAATAGCAACTATCCAGTTCAATACATTAATATTCCTCATTCTGTTGTAAGTGGTGATTTTATTTGGGGTGACATATTACGTGAAAAAACATATATATTATTCGGAGATTGTACAGGTCATGGTGTTTCTGCAAGTATGGTAACAGTTATGGTAAATTCTCTTATTTCGCAGAGATTAAAACGAAGCGAATCTCTAATACAATTAATGAGTAAACTTCGTGATGATATAATATTGCAAACATCTCAAGATTCAAGTGAAGGTGTTATTGTCGGTCTAGATGGTGTATTGTTATCGATTGACAATGTTAAGAATGAATTAGAATTTTGTGGTGCCAATATTCCAATTTATATTCAAAGAGCTAAAGAGCTAAAAGAGTATACTTCTAATAAATTTAGTTTGTCTTTAGAGGGTAATATCTTAGAAAATTTCGAATCACAAATAATATCGCTGCAAGACGGTGATGTAATCTACATAGCAAGTGATGGAATTCGTGATCAATTTGGTGGTGAAAAAGGTAAGAAATTAAAGAAAAAAGGATTTGAGAACTTATTGAATAAAACAATAGAACAACCATTTGATCAAAGAATAAACTTCATAAAAAGTTTTATGAGAACTTGGCAAGGAGATAATTTTCAAGTCGATGATCAGAGTTTTTTAGTTTTAGAATATAAATCAAAAAATTTGATTTAGTTCTTCAACATTAAAAGAATCAGCTAATTTGTTAAATTATATTTAAAATAATACTTTTGCAGTTGCAAAAATGTAATGCATGGTAAAGTTTATATTCTCAATGATATTTGTATTGACTTTTGTTGGTACAATAAAGGCAGAAACTAGTCTTGGAAATGGAAGGTTTAATCATTTTAAGTTAAATGAAATAGCTGAATCAGAAATTGATTGTGATGGTCTTCAAGCAGAAATAAGTGGTGATTCTATTATATGTAGTAATACTTCTACTTTGCTTTGGGCAAATATATATTCGACATCTGGTAGCATTACTTCAATACAATGGAAACTTGATGGAAATGTAATTGAATTAAATGGAGATGGTTATTATTATAGAGCATCAATTGGTGGAGATTATACGGTAACTTTTACAAATAGTGAAGGTTGTACTTATACTTCAGAAGTTTATTCTATAACTGTTAATGCTGCTCCAAGTGCAACAATTTCCGGTAAAGATTATTATTGTCAGAATGTAGCTAATTTATTGGAATCGAATGCTGTCGCAGGAAGCGGAAGTATTGAATCTTATCAATGGCAGTTAGATTATAGTGATTTACCTCTAGATGCGAATAGTTCTAATTATACAGTTACGGACGAAGGGTTTTATCAAGTCGTTGTAACCAATAGTAATGGATGTTCATATACATCTTCAAGTCATTGGGTTCATCTATTTACAGTTGAGATTAGTGGTGATAGTATTTTTTGTAATAATAATGTGGAATCTCTTTTTGCAAATTCTAATGGTCCTTATAATTGGGATTTGACTTACGATTGGAAAGTAGATAATGAAATTATTATATCTAATTCTAATAGTGCTTATTTTGTTACTGATTCTGCAGGAGTTTATAGTGTTTTAATTAGTAATAGTGATGGATGCTCTTATGAATCTGAACATGTTTCGGTACTACTTTCTCCAACTGTTAGTATTGATGGAGATAACCATATTTGTGAAGGTGATACTATAATTCTTGAATCTAGTGCTTCAATAGAAGGAGGTTCAATTTATTCTTACCAATGGGAATTAGGAGGGGATAGTATTTTAGTTGATGGCAGTAATTCAATATATCAAGCTTCAGCCGATGGTGTTTATAGTATCGTTGTAACGGGTGGAAATGGTTGTTCTACTAGATCATCTGATTTCATTTTGAATAAAGCACTTACAGCAGAAATAAGTGGAGATAGTATAGTTTGTGATAACAACAATGTTATCATTTATTCTAACGCTTCAGTAATCGATGGATATATTGATTCCTATCAATGGAAGATTAATGGTGAAAATGTACCAAATAGTGGAAATAGTGCTAGTTATGTAGCAACATTGTCTGGTAATTATACCGTTAATGTAAATAATTCTAACGGATGCTCAATTACTACTGATACTTTTACGCTTTATCCTTTTAGTTCCTCTGTTGTTGGTCAAGACTATATTTGTGAAGGAGATAGTATTGCTCTTACGAATACAATTACAGTTGAAGAAGCATCTGTTCAAGCTTATCAGTGGAAATTGAATGGGAATAACATAATAGATGATGGTACAAATGATACTTTAATTGTGATAGATTCGGGATACTATTCAGTTGAACTTACAAGTAGTAGTGGATGTTCAATGGTAACGGATTCTCATAGTGTTTCAATTCAACCAATACCTCAAGGTACTGTGACAGAAACAAGTTTGAGGTTTTGTGAAGGTGATAGTTCAATATTACATTTTAATGCGTCTGCAAACTCTGGTTCTGTAGATATTTATCAATGGATGCTTGACGGAGATAGTATAGAATATAATGCTAATTCAGATTCTTTTATAGTTAGAAGTCCAGGTGATTATTCTGTATTGTTAACTAGTGATAATGCTTGTTCAAATTTAATTAATGCATTTTCAATTATTGTAGACACTTTACCCATATCTACTATAAATGGAATCAATGAATTTTGTGATGGTGATAGTAGTTTGTTAAGCTTTGAAAGTATTATGGATGGTAATCATATAGCCGCATATCAATGGATACATAATGAAGATAGCATTATTGATAATGGTGATCAACCTACAATTATGGTAAAGGATTCAGGGGATTATTCTCTTTTACTAACTAGTTTTGAGGCTTGTACTTATTTGACTGAACCTTATTCGATTTTACTTTTTTCAACTCCAGAAGCTAGTATTAGTGGGGGTGAAACATTCTGTAATGGAGATACTGTTGTATTACATTCTAATGCCTTCATTGATAATGGAACAATTGATTCATACCAATGGTTAATGAATGGAGATCGTATCGATTCAATTGGTGTGCTAGATAGTTTAATGGTGACAATGGGAGGTGATTATTCTATTGAATTGACAAGTTATAGTGCTTGTTCTTCTGTTACAGATCCATTGAGTATTACAGTAAATGCTTTACCTATAACTGAGGTTTATAGTTATGGTTTCTATTGTGATGATGATTCTGTTGTTTTAAATGCCAATGCTTCTGTAGAAAACGGAAATATTGAGTATTATCAGTGGAAACTAAATGGTGTTGATATTTCTGAAAATGGGAATGATGAACAGTATTTAGCATCTATATCTGGAGCCTACTCTGTAGATGTTGTTACTAATGATAATTGTTCGGTAACCTCTTCTCCTGTTGAAATTTCAAGTGTTTTTGAATATGAAGTTTCAGGTTCAGGTTCTTATTGTGAAGGAAATGGACCCTCGATTGATCTATATGGTTCGCAAGTTGGGCTAATTTATATCCTTTATCAACTCGCAGTTGAAGATTCATCTTACACGATCTTTGATGTTAAAAATGGAACAGGAGATAGCATTTCATTTATGAATGTGCCAAATGGTACTTTTTATATCGATGCATCTGTATTAGATGAAAATTTCAATGTTTTTTGTTCCAAAGTATTAACCGAACTTATTGAAATTGATTATGAGACTTTCAATGTAGAAACGATTTTTCATGGAAGTGGTGTAGTTTCGTCTAACCAATCTGGTAACTTATTTTGTGAAGGAACTGACGCTAATTATGAATTTAATCCAAATACTGGATATGAGTTGGTTTCTGTAATTATTAATGATGAAATCAATGAAGAAGCTAGAAATTCGGGAGCTTATACTTTTGAGAGTATAGATACCTCACATTCTATTTTTGTAGAATTTGCTTGTGCTACTGTTTTTGTAGAATTAGTTTCTGGAGAGAATGGTTCTATTATAGCCAATCAAGATGATTTTGTTTGTGTAGGAATGGATCCAACATATTCAATTGTTGCTGATGGTGGTTATACTATTGAAGAAGTTTTTATTGATGGGGAACTTGATACAACAGGAATAGTAGAATCTGGAAATCTTACATTGGTTAATATTCAATCTACACAAACTATTAGTGCTACCTTTGTTGCTTGTCAATCTTACAGTATTACTGCTTCTGCAGGTGTTGGAGGAAGTATGACACCTGTTGGAGTAACTAATGTGTGTGAAGGAGGAACCGTGGAATACTTCTTTGAACCAGAGAATTATGGATATAGTATTGAAGAGGTTTTAATAAATGGTATTTCTGATGTTACAGATGCTGTGAATTCAGGCTATTATGTTTTTGAAGCGATTGACACTAATCAAACAATTGAGGTTACATTTGGATCCAATACATGTCTTCAAGTATTTAGCTTAATTGACAACCCTAGTGATCAATGTGTAGCTTCTAGTGCATTTCCTATTTATTTGGATGGTTCTGAAATTGGGGTTAATTATCAACTATATCAAAATCGCAATCCAATTAGTGATTTAATTGTTGGTACTGGAGATACACTCTTTTTTGGTACTTATGAGGAAGGTTATTACTCAATTGAAGGGACGAATGGTGCTTGTACTGAATGGATGGATAATGCTATTAGTAATTATGCTCCTTATGCCATACTAGATACTGTGATAGACTTTAACAAACCTGATAGTAGAGGGGTAATGCGTAGTTTATTTACTGAATTATCAAATGACAATGCCGTAATATTGAGTTTCTGCACTGGTTGGTGTCCTAGTTGTGGTGTTACTAATCCAATATTGGAAGAAGTGTATCAGGAATCATGTAAGGGGTCAGGGAATATAAAACAATGGGGAATTCTTACTCAAGATGGATATGGAGGAGAAACAGACAATTTATATGGAAATTTATATAGTAGACAAAGAGGGATTTCATTTCCTATTATTGCAAACTCTATAGATTTAGCAACTGAATATAATATCACTTCAATACCATCGGTTTTAGTGATAATACCAGATAGTGAAGAACCGATTAATAGTCAGGTATATAAATTTGAAGTGTATTCAGATGATTTGAAAGATAAACTAGGTTGTTTATTAAATAGCAATGGATATCCTCTGTCAGATGTTAATACAATCAATGCTAATTTTGGACCGAATGGAATTGTTTTACCATTCGGAAAACAAATAATATGTAATGATGGAGATCAAAGTTATTCTATTCTTGCAAATGATGGATACAAAATTGAAGATGTATTTATTGATGGTGTTTCGAATACAAATGCGACTAAAGAGGGGACATATACTTTTACAAATATTAATGAAGCACATTCAATTAATGTTTCATTTGTTCCTTGTGATACAAGCTATGGAGATACTTCTGTTATCGCTTGTGGAAGTTATACTTGGCATGATAGCACCTACTTTGAATCTACGGACTCTGCAAGCTATACTTTGATGAATTCAGACGGATGTGATTCAGTGGTTACTTTAGATTTAACGATTTATTCGATGAATAATGTTTCATCAGCTGATACTAGTGTCTTTTATATATGTAAAGATAGTCAGGTAACTATTGATAGTGTTATTTACTCAGATGAAGGTGTTTATGAATTAGTTAAAGTATCTCAGAATGGATGTGATAGTATATATTTTATTTCTATTCAATCACACGAAACGATTGCTTATTCCATTCATGTAGATAATAGTAATAATGGAATGATATGGATTGATATATTGGATTATGATGGTGAATATGAAGTTGAATGGTTAATAGACTCTGTTACTTATAATACGGATACGATATTCAATATTATTCCAAATTCAATAGCAGGAGCATTTATTGATTCTAATAATTGTTATTCTATGATAGATACAACAATTGGTATTCAGACAGGAACTGAAAATACAATAACGGAGGGTAAATTGAGAGTATATCCGAATCCTGCATCTAGGTATTTAATGATTGAATTAATTGATGTAAGTATTGAGCCAGCTGTAGTTAAGGTTTATTCTATATTAGGTCAAACATTATTGGAAACTGATTTTGAACGATCATCTGTATATAAATTGAACCTTGAATCACTAAGCGAAGGTGTTTATCTAGTAGAAGTAGAAATAGAAGGGGAAAAGTATCTAAGAAAGTTTAAGATAATAGAATAGTCGTTCAATAAATTCTCGATCTATTATCCCAGAAAATAACAAACTGTTGTTTTACAAAACAATTAATTATTTCCTAAAATAATTGTGGAGCTGAGGGGGATCGAACCCCTGTCCAGCCAAGTTAAACAAAGACCGTCTACATGTTTAGATACTTATTAAGTTTCATTTAGAAGAAGGTTAAGTAACCCACCCAATAACTAAACTAAGCTTCTATACTCTTAAAGCGCGAAGCCTTACTAAAAGAGATTTGGTTTTTATGATCCCATTGTAAACCCCAAAACCAAACGGTAAAATTTATTTACTGGGAAATAGTTACATGTACTTGGTACTATGCAGCCATTGCATATTGATTTTCATCAATTAAAATAAGTTAGTGTTGTTTTGTACGTGCAAACACAAACGCACGACATGCAGGTAATTATCTAAATCTTCCTGTCAATTCCAAGTCAGCCCCATAATTCAATGATCGATCTATTGCAAAGTAAAGCTATTATGAAAATAAAATGAAGCTTCTTGCCTGAAATATGCGAAAAGTCAAGCTTATTGAATATTTTTGTAGACTTAACTCTGCGTTACTATGAAGAAAATGAGAATTGGATTAATCAGGGAAGGAAAGAATCCGCCGGATACTAGAGTTGCTTTAACACCAAAGCAATGTAAAGATTTATTAACGGAATATAGAAACCTTGAAATCTACATCCAGCCTTCTAAACACAGAAGCATTTCATCTTCAGAGTATATCAAATATGGTGTAAGAGTTAGAGAAGAAATTAATAACTGCGATGTGTTAATGGGAATTAAAGAGATTCCTTCTTCTCAACTAACCAACAACAAGACTTATATTTTCTTCTCACATACTATTAAGATGCAAACTTATAACAAAGAGTTATTAAAGCAGATCTTAATGAAGAAAGTAGAGCTAATCGATTACGAGTGCTTTACAGACGAGAATGGTGACCGTTTAGTTGGTTTTGGTAACTGGGCAGGAATCGTTGGAGCGCATAATGCTTTATGGGCTTGGGGTAGAAGACACGGATCTTATACTATAGAAAGAGCACTTAACCTTCGTAATTATAGAGAAGTATTTGAACAATACGAGAACGTTAAATTCCCTGCTATCAAGATTGCTGTTACTGGAAGAGGTAGAGTAGGTGGAGGAGTTGTTGAGGTTATGGAAGAAGCTGGTATCAAAAAGATTTCTGTAGAAGATTATATTAATAAAGAATTTGATGAAGCTGTTTATGTACAATTAGGTTCTGCAGAATTATACAAGCATAAAGATACTGGAGCATTTGATAAAGAGGACTTCTATGCTAATCCTCAAGATTATGTAAATAACTTTGAGCGTTTCATTCCTCATACGGATATGATGATTCATGCAACATACTGGGATCAGAGAACAGATAAATTGTTCACTAAGCCTAGAATGTTAGAAGATGACTTTAAGATGAAAGTAATTGCAGATATTACTTGTGATGTTAATGGAGCCGTTTCTTCTACAGTACAATCTACTTCTTTCAATAAGCCAGTATATGGTTACGACCCTAAAAATGACATCATCGTTGAAGCGTTTAAGGATGAGTACATTGATATCTTAGCAATTAATGATTTACCATGTGAGTTAGCAAGAGATGCTTCTAACAGTTTTGGAAATGAGTTAATGGAACACGTAATGGAGCCATTATTAAAAAATAAAGAATATAGTCCTTTAATTGAAAAAGCAAGAATTGCTATTGATGGAGAATTAACAGAACGATATAGCTATTTACAAGACTTTATAAATAGCTAAAATAAGCTTTAAATAAAATTGAAAAGGCCTTGAGTAATCAAGGCCTTTTTTTGTTTTATATTAGAGTCATGAAAAATCTAATCTTCCTATTATTTATAACATTAGTTGCATGTACTAATCAAGAAACTAAGTATCATTCTATGGTCGTTTCCGCC
>JBELBA010000092.1:0-8807 GCA_042095635.1 Chitinophagales bacterium | reverse complement strand
GGTGTACAAGCAGGTTTTGTGCATAAAGGAATAAAAAGCAATTTAACCTTTGATGCTAACTATGATGAATCGCAAGGTGGTTTTAATCCTGGTTTAGGAAGTGGTGAAGGAGACAATCAATTACCTCCACCAATTTATTATCCAGATATCAGTGCTGGATTGATGTATCAAACTAGAAAAGAAATATTCTCTTACGACATAGGATTCGCATTATTTCACATTTTAAGACCAGATGATAGTTTTTATGATAATCAAAATAACTTCGGAATTAATCATAAGTATACTGTTAATGGAGGTTTTAAACTAAAGCTGATGGATATGATCTACATGAAACCAAAATTCTTGGTGATGTCTCAAGGAGTTTCTAAAGAAGCTGTTTTAGGTGGAGAAATAAGTTATGAAAGTGAAAGCGCAGGTTTTCATGCTGGAGTATTTATGAGAAAGACGTCCAATACTTCTGATGCAATAATTCCAGTTGCTGGAATTATATATGGACCATTTGATTTTAGTCTAAGTTATGATTTAAATATTTCTCTATTAGCAAATGCTACAGGTACAGTTGGTGGGTATGAACTATCGCTAGTATATAATTGTGCTAGTTCTAAAATTTATAAAGTTGCTGTTCCTTGTAGAAGGTATTAAAATGAAAAAACTAATAACTACCATATTATTGATATTGAGTATCTATTGTTTTGGTCAGAACAATTTTGAAGATATTCCTTATGCTAATTTGAAAAAAATGGCAAAGCAGTATTTGCATTATAATGATAGTTACACTGCATTAGAAGTTTATAAGAGCATGCATGAAATAAAGCCTTCTGATGAAGAGGTAATGGTGCAGATTGCTTTATTATCTGAAGAAATTAGAGATTATACAGTTGCAATTCAATTTTATGAAATGCTACAAAAAGAAGATAAAGACAAATACCTAAAGTATGGTCTCAATATGGCTAAGTGTAAAATGTACTTAGAAGAATATGAAGAATCCTTAGACTTGTTCAAGACTTTTGTAAAAGAATATAAAGGAGATGATGCGGTACTGCTAAAGAAAGAGATCAAACTATATGAGACAGGTATGACTGAAGCTTTAAAGCGAAAACCAATGAATATGAGGGTAGAACCTGCAACTAGCTCTATTAATAAACCTTATACTGAGTTTGCTCCATTAATGGTAGGGGATACTGGATTGATTTACGCTTCTATGAAAGCGACGGATGTAGTAAGTTACGAATTAGAATCTCCACCAGATTACATGCCAAGAGCTAGGTTTTACAAAGCAGAATGGAAAGATGAAGAGTGGATAGTTAGAGGGCACTTAAAAGGACCTTTTAATGATCCTGGATTTGACGTTGGAAATGGAGCTTTTTCATTAGATGGTAGCAGATTCTATTATACCAAGTGTGATGGTAATGATGATGGTAAGTTTATTTGCCAATTATACTTTTCAGAATTTGATACGCAAAGTACAGAATGGTCAGATCCTAAATTATTACCAGAGACGATTAATTTACCTGGATATACTTGCACACAACCTACAGTTGGTAAGGATCTAAAATCTCTTAATGAGGTTTTATATTTTGTATCTGATAGACCCGAAGGGCAAGGAGGATTAGATGTATGGTTTTCTATTTACGATGTAAAACTGAAAACTTACGAAGCGCCAATGAATTGCGGAAGAAATATTAATTCTCCGATGGATGAAATGACTCCGTTTATGGAGAAAGCATCTTCAACTATTTATTTTAGTTCTAATGGAGGAGTTGGCTATGGAGGTTTTGATATCTATAAGTCTCAAGGGCAGATGGGTAAGTTTGATAAGACTCAAAACCTTGGTACACCTGCAAATACAGGTATGGATGACTTATATTATGTTGTTAACGAACATCAGAATGCAGGTTTCTTAGTATCAAATAGAGATGGTGCAATCGCATTAAAACATAAGAACTGTTGTGATGATATTTTCTCGTTTACCTATCCGGATATGTTAATCTTTGATGTAGAAGGAGAAATTACAGATTCTGCAGGATTACCACTAAAGAATGCCATTGTATCTTTGTACTTATTAGGAGAAAATGCAGAAGAAATATTAGTTAATAGAACTAAAATTAGAAATGATAGGGAGTATAAGTTTGCATTATTAAGGGACAAGGATTACAAATTACAAGTTTATAAAGAAGGTTATATGAATAATAGTATCAATGTCTCTACTAGAGGCTATACTTATTCTAAAACCTTTGAACGTAACATCATGTTGCAAGAAATTTCTTTTGAGTCGGTAGTGATTAAGAATATCTATTATGAATATGATAAGTCTGACTTAACAGATAGTTCTGTGGCCGAGTTAAATAGGGTCTTATTACCAATACTTAAAGAGAACGCTCATATTATTATAGAAATTGGAGCACACACGGATGCTATAGGTTCTAATGCTTATAATAATAAGTTAAGTCAGGAAAGAGCTCAAAGTGTGGTAGATTTCTTTGTAGCACAAGGAATTGATAAGCAAAGAATCAATGCTAAAGGATATGGAGAATGTTGTCCTATTGCAGATAATGAAAATGAAGACGGATCCGATAATCCAGAAGGTAGAGCTCTAAACAGACGTACTGAGTTTAAAATCGTAGGGGAGGTTCCTGGCTATACAAAACTATTATACAGTGAATAAACTTTTCTGCTTGTTCATTCTTGCGATGATAAAGAATACAATTCCTGCTAATAATAACAGCAAAGATCCATTCTGTATAGAATCAAACAACATAGATCCAATACCCATTAACATGGCATAAACGCCAATAATAGATAATAGCCAAGCAATTACCAAGTACTTTAACTTACTGTTATCTGGTTGATAGCTCTCCGTTCTCCATTTACCTGTTGGTTGTACTTTATCAATAAATTGATTGATAATTGAAGTCGCTGTCGGCGCTGTAACATTAACAGTTATGATCCAACTTATAGTAGTTATAGCCACAGTGATAATAAAACCAACTTCGTATTCAACTTCGATAAATTGAAATACAATTGTACAAAAAGCAGGAGCAATCATAGCAACGATTTCTCCCCAAGCGTTAATTTTTTGCCAATACCATCTTAAGATTAACACTAATCCCAAACCAGCTCCACAAGACATTAAGAATTTCCATACAGCAGATATTGATTCGATATAGAAAGTCAATACCCCAGATATAATTATCAATCCGAAAGTAAACAACTGTGCCATATTTACATAATGCTTTTCTGATTCTTTCGTCTTTATAAATCGTTTGTATAAATCATTCACTAAATAACTCGTTCCCCAGTTTAATTGGGTAGAAATCGTACTCATATAAGCTGCAAAGAATGAAGTCAATAATAGTCCTTTAATTCCTACGGGTAAATGGTCTTTAATAGCGTATACATAGGCTAGTTTAAAGTTTTCATCACTTACTTCTGGATATAGAATAATACATGCTAATGCAGTTATTATCCAAGGCCAAGGTCTAATTACATAATGCCCAATCTGAAAGAATAATGTTGCCCAGAATGCATGGTTTTCGTCTTTAGTACTCATCATTCTTTGAGCAATATATCCACCACCTCCAGGCTCAGCTCCGGGATACCAGCATGCCCACCACATCATTCCCATATAAACTAACATGGATAATGGACTTAAGCTTAAGCTATCACTAGCATCACTGCTTACGGTTGGTAAGAAATTTAAACTCCCTTCAGGTAATTGCGCTTTTAGGTTATCTAATCCTGATATAGCATCATTATGGATGACAAAATAAGCTAGCACTACACTACCTATCATGGCAAGTATAAATTGAATAGAGTCTGTAACAATAATTCCTTTTAAACCGCCTATAGAAGAATAGATGGATACGAATATCATTGCTCCGATCGTATATAAACATGCATCAAAATGATCTAAACCAAAGAATACCGAAAGGATAGAAACTAAAGCTACATTAACCCAGCCAATGATCATTACATTCATAAACAATCCTAAGTATACAGCCTTAATACCTCTTAAGGCTCTAGCTGGTTTTCCAGAATATCTCAATTCTATTAATTCTGCTTCTGTTAATACACCAGAACGCTTCCATAGTTTGGCAAAGAAGAAAGTTGTTAATAAACCTCCAGCTAAGAAATTCCACCAAAGCCAGTTACCAGATATACCATCATTTTTTACAATTTCTGTCACTGCCAAAGGGGTGTCTGCAGCAAATGTTGTTGCAACCATTGAGATTCCTGCTAAGTACCAAGGTAATTTACCTCCACCTAAGAAAAAGCTCTTCATATCTTTACCAGAGGAAGCTCTATATTTTAAGCTTATACCTAAAGAAAGTGCGAAGAAAGCTACGATGATAATCCAGTCAATATTTGCTAATTCCATTATCTTTTAATTTTCCAGAATCCAATGATTTCATGAAGTCTGTTAGATTTTAATTCTTGTTTGTATTTGTCTTTAAGTAAAGTGTATTGCTTTGCTTCGATATCAATATAAGGAGTACCATGACAAGAAAGACATATTGCTTCCTTTATCTCGATTGGGAAGTAAGTATGCGCTAAAGTATCTATGGGTAAATAAGGCTTTGTAAAATGATCTTTAAGAAATGCTTCTTTTTTATTTGTTAGGTGAGTTGGATTAACAGGGGAGCAGCTAATTCTTTTTACAGATTGAAATTCAGATTTAATATATTTTTCTAAGGTTTCCATTTTACAGAAATCAATTCCTCTAACGATTCCTTTATCCCTAAATTGCTTTAACAAAGTTAAATTGAAATTATGCTCGTAAGACAGTATCTTGGATAAGATTAACTTCGTAGAATCATTAACTTTAATACTTGTTGGTTCTAGTTCTTGATCAGATGATTGAACTTCTTCTTTAATTGGAGAAGATTGACAAGCAAAAATTGATATTACTAAAGCAATATAAATTGAAAGTTTCATGGCTACTAAAATAGAAAAAATACTGGTCTTTACTTCAGGTGGAGATGCCCCAGGAATGAATGCTTGTATTAGAGCGGTTGTAAGAACAGCCAATTATAATGGTATTGAAGTTTATGGTGCTATTAAAGGCTATGAAGGAATGATTGATGGTAATATTACAAAGCTTGAAAATGAAGATGTTGCAAATATCATTCATAGAGGTGGTACCATTTTACAATCTGCAAGAAGCGCTAGATTTAGAGAAAAAGAATGGAGATCAAAAGCCTATGAGCAAATTAAGCAAAAAGGTATTAATGGAATTGTAGCAATTGGTGGTGATGGTACCTTTACTGGTGCTTCTATTTTTGGGTCAGAATTTGACATTCCTATGGTTGGTGTACCTGGTACTATTGATAATGATTTATATGGTACAGATAAAACGATTGGTTATGATTCTGCTTTAAATACAGCAATGGAGGCTATTGATAAGATCAGAGATACTGCTAATTCACATCAAAGACTATTCTTAGTTGAAGTGATGGGAAGAGATGCTGGTTTTTTAGCGCTAAGAAGTGGTATTGCTGGAGGAGCTATTGGTGTATTGGTTCCAGAAACTTCAGGAGATAAAGAGAAGTTATTTGAGACTTTAAGAAAAGGTTGGACTAGAACTAGAAAATCAATGATAGCTGTAGTTGCAGAAGGGGAAGGAGATGGTGCAATGGCACTAGCTAAAGATATTAAAGTTCAGTTTCCTGATTATGATACAAAGGTTTCCATACTTGGTCACATGCAACGTGGAGGTAATCCAACTTGTGGCGATAGAGTATTGGCAAGTCAAATGGGTTTAGCGGCTGTTGAAGGATTAATGGCCGGTAAAGATAAAGTGATGACCGGACTACTAGGACGAGAAATAGAATTTGTTCCTTTAGACCAATCTATTAAGCATCATAAAGATTTAAGCACTGAATTAGTAAGAATGGTTGATATTCTGGCTTCCTAGCGATTGATAATTACCATTTTGGACAACCGATGGTAAACCTTTTCTTAGACCTACCAGCTAACATACCTTCGTAAGCAAGAGATATTTCAAAACCATATTGATGATTTGAATAAGCATTGATATCAGACATATTAATGTCATATGCTAATCCTAAGTTAACATCCATAATAGAGATCCCTGCCATTAAGATTAATGCATTTGGAGCAATAGCTTGGTCTGATGCACCACCATTCATTCTAAAGTAGGATCCAAATGAAACGATAGTATAAGGGTTTGAATTATCTGGTATATTAATTTCAAAGTTAGTACCCGCATTTAATTCTGAATGAACACCTTGTCTTTGATAAACGAAATGAGGTGTTAATCTATATTGTTCTAATAGCTTAAACTTTACACCTCCATGCGCACTGATTCTCATGGATAGTGGTGATTGTATAATATGTACTCCACTTTTGGTAGGGACTAAATGATATAAACTAAATCCAGAGAAGATAGAATGCCTACTAATCTTTCCTACATAAGCTAAACCAGTATTCAAGTCAAAATTCATTCCGCCTTGGTCCCAACCAGTATCGTCTCCAATTCCTGTATCAAAACCATTACCGTCTGCATTTACATTATCTGGTAACATTAAATCATCAATTCCATTAAATCTTGTCTGCCCTAATCCCATTTGCAATCCATAGGATAACATATGTCTTTTAGAAAGTATCTTATGAAAAGCTCCTGATAATTGAATTTGATTATTTAGGTATAATAAGTTCTGGCTGAAATCATTCATTACCATAATACCAGCTCCCCAATAATGCTCAGCAAATGGCTTTTTACCAAAATTCATGTCGAAGCTAGTGCTATAAGTAGACATCGGTGCAGCCAAAGTAATTCCCTGGCTTCTAAAAATACTTGATACTCTGTAAGTTGAATTGATTAAACCTGTGAAAGCTGGGTTCAAAGTTAAAGGTGAAGCATAAAATTGTGAGTATCTAGCATCTTGCCCAAAAGCAAGTGTTGACAAACACATCAAAGCAATGATTGATTTAATTTTAGTCCCCATAATGATTCTAAAACTAAGGTACACACAATTTCTAGTTATTACAAATTGCGCTATATATGGGTGCCCGATAAAATGTTTATCGAAAATTCATAGATTAAAATATTGTTTAAATATATAATTACCATATTTTATTTCGATAAATAAGCTATTATGTTTTAATAAAGTATTTAATTTTGTTACTAATACATGCAAGTTGTAATATTGCATGCGTGAAAAAGCATTTTTTGCATATTAATAGTCTAGAATTAGAATTAGGTGGCAAGCTAGAAGGCCTAGATCTTTGTTATCATATTAATGAAGTGAAGCAAGCTAAAAAAGTGGTTTGGGTATTTCATGCCTTAACTGCAAGTTCTAATCCATTTAATTGGTGGTCGGATTTATTAGATAAAGCAGAATGGTTAGATCCAGAACAAGATCTAATCATATGTGCTAATCTATTAGGTTCTTGTTATGGCACCAAATGGGATCTAGCTATTGATACTAACAATAAAGGTACAGAACTACCTAAATAAACCATTAGAGATAATATAGCTGCTTTCGAACTTTTACGGGAATACTTAAGAATTGATTCTATTGATATTGGTATTGGTGGTTCCTTAGGAGGAGCTCAATTGTTAGAATGGACAGTTAGCCAGCCATCATTATTTAAGGAAAGTATATTATTGGCCTGTGGAGTTAAAGAATCTTCTTGGGGCAAAGCAGCTCATTATGCGCAAAGAAGATCCATTGAAGTAGATCCTAATTTTATAAAAGGGAAATACGAAACTGCTATTGAAGGTTTAAAGATCGCACGTTCTATAGGGATGTTGACTTATAGATCTCAAGCCTGTTATAAAGCTTTTCAATCGGACGATGCAAGTGAAGTAGAAAACTATAAAATAGTAGATTATTTACAATACCAGGAAGAAAAATTTGCTGAGCACTTTGATGCTAAAAGTTATTATATCCTTTCTAATACGCTAGATACACATACTATTGAGAGGAATAGAAAGCCTGCAGATGAAGTTTTGGCTACAATAGAAAGTAGAAGTTTAATCATTGGAATAAATAGTGATATGCTATGCCCAATTGAAGATCAAGAATATTTAGCAAAACATATTAATAATGCTCAACTAGAAAAAATAGATTCTATATATGGACATGATGGATTCTTACTAGAGAGCGATAAAATAAATGAAATCATTAACTCATTTTTAAACTAATTAAGATGGATACGAAATTAAATATAGGACTATTTGGATACGGATCTGCAGGACAAGGACTGTATGAAGTTGCTAATGAATCACAAGGTTTAGAAGCAGATTTAAAAAAAGTATGTATTAAAGATCCTAATAAAGATAGAGGTATTGACGCTTCTTATTTTACCGTAGATGCTAATGAAGTTTTAAAAAGAGATGACCTAGATGTTATTGTAGAATTAATTAATGATTCCGACGAAGCTTTCGAAATTGTTGCGTCTGCTTTAAAGAAAGGTCAAGATGTGGTTACGGCTAATAAGAAATTAGTTGCAGAGCATTTTACTAAGTTGTACGATCTTCATGTTAAGTATGGTGGATCATTTCTTTATGAAGGAGCTGTTGGTGGAAGTATCCCTGTAATTAGAAATTTAGAAGAGTATTATGATAATGATTTACTAACTAATGTAAGAGGCATTATAAATGGTTCTTGTAATTACATCTTATCTAAGATGGAAGATGGACTAGACTATGATGTTGCTGTAAAAGAAGCACAGGATGCAGGGTTTGCAGAACTAGATCCTTGGTTAGACGTTGCAGGTTATGACTCCAAGTATAAATTAATCATTTTGGGTATTCATGCTTTTGGTATTGTATTAAAACC
>JBELBA010000091.1:0-8902 GCA_042095635.1 Chitinophagales bacterium | reverse complement strand
CCTTGTATTGGTTCAACTAAGAATCCTGCGATATTAGGATCACTTGCTAACAATTTTTCTAAAGCATCTGCATCATTATAGTCGATTGTTAAGAATCCAGGCATATATGGCCCGAAATTATTTTTAGCAACAGGATCTGTTGAGAAAGAAACTATACTAGAAGTTCTTCCGTGAAAATTTTCTTTACAAGTAACAATTTTAGCGTCATTAGCAGGAACACCCTTTACTTCGTAGGCCCATTTTCTAGTTAATTTTAATGCCGTTTCTACTGCTTCAGCACCAGAATTCATCATTAAAATCTTGTCGAAACCAAATGTTTCAGTTGCATATTTTTCGAAAGCACCTAAGTTATCACTGTAGAATGCTCTAGAAACTAGACTCAATTTAGAGGCTTGTTCAGTTAAAGCTTCAACGATTTTTGGATGACAATGACCTTGGTTTACGGCTGAATAAGCAGATAAGAAATCAAAATATTTTTTTCCTTCTGGATCCCAAACATAAATACCTTCACCTCTTTCTAACACTACTGGAAGAGGATGGTAATTATGTGCACCGTACTTATCTTCCAGAGCCATTGCAGTTTTTGAATCGATTCCCGTTGCAATCATATGTTTATTATTTTGGTTGAGATTAATCAATTTATGTATTCAAGTTACAAGTATTTCATTAAAACTTAAACCTTCAACACCTATTAATCTTTAAATTGCTTGCTTAAATTAGCTTTATAACTTGTAACTTTAAGACATGAGTTATATGTTACATCTAAAATTAGCTGCCGATCCTAGATGGGTAGATGTGGCTGCTATGAATATCGAAGATATATTAATTGACCATGCCTATTGCGAAATGAAGGCAGCATCAACTTGTATCTCTTTAATTAATTCTTTTCCAGATAGAACTGAGCTAGTTGAAAAGTTAATGCCTGTTGTTACTGAAGAATGGGGTCACTTTAGACAAGTAGTGAAAGAACTAAATAACAGAGGTTTTGAATTGGGTAAGCAGAGAAAAGACCAATACGTTAATAAACTTTTAGAATTTTCTAAGAAAGGAGGATCAAGAGAAGATTTTCTGTTGGAAAAATTGTTGATATCTGCCTTAATTGAAGCAAGATCATGCGAAAGATTTAAAGTTTTATCTGAAAACATTAAGGATGATTACATGAAGGCATTCTATAGAAAATTCATGGAGTCAGAAGCTGGTCATTACACTTTGTTTATGAATTTAGCCCTTCATTATTGTGATGAGCTAAAAGTTAGACAAAGATGGGCGGAGTATATAGAATATGAAACAGACTTAATGTGTAACTGGGAGATGCGTTCTGATCGTATACACTAACTTAAAAAGTATATTATTACTTTTGATGTCCATGTTTAGAATTGTACTTGTCATATCATTCCTTTTATTGAGCTTTTATTCAGATGCTCAAATTCAGCCTTATGCTGTAAGTAAGGATGCAATGTTTACTGATCCTCACTTCCCAGGAGGTAAAGATGCAATGCTGTCATTTATCAAGAAAAATGTGCAATATCCAGATATTGCTAAGCAAGTAGGTATTATCGGTAACGTTCAATTGAAAGTGACTATATCGGTAGATGGTACTATTACTAAAGTTGCAGTAACAAGAGGTGTTGGAGCAGGGTGTGATGAAGAGGCTTTAAGATTGATACAATCGATGCCACAATGGCAACCAGCAGAAAGAAGAGGAAAAAAGATTGCCTATACTATTTTAGTAGAAGTTCCATTTGGTGATAGAAGAGATATCGTTGCACAAGAGGTTAAAACCAATTATATCTTTAACCAAGGAATTGAATTACAGAAAACGAAAGATTATTGGGGATCTATTGATAAGTTTACGGATGCAATTGCAATGTCTCCATATATCGATTGTGATGCATATTATAATAGAGGTGTTTCTTTCTATTATATAGATGACATAGAGAATGCTTGTATTGACTGGGAGAAAGGTTTAAAGTATGAGCATGACCTTTCTAGATCTATGTATGAGAAGTATTGTTCTCATCAAGGAGGAAACTAATATTTCTTTTTAGTCCTTCATACTTGGTTCGCTTCACAGCAGACTTCTTAAAAATTTCATTAAATGTCTCTTTTGTTAATTCTTGCCATTGATTATTAGTCATTTCTATTAGCTCAGACTTTGGATTAAATCTCGGTTCTTTATGCTGTTTTGCAAATCTATTCCATGGACATACGTCCTGGCATATATCACATCCATACATCCAATCATCCAATTTTCCAGAAATATCTTTTGGTAGGTCATCTTTCAATTCGATAGTGAAATAAGAAATACATTTGCTTCCATTTAATGTCTTATTAGGTAAGATAGCATCTGTAGGGCATTGGTCTATACATTTTGTGCAAGTTCCGCAATAGTCTTTTACAGGTCCATCTTCTTCTAATTCCAAATCAATAATTAATTCAGCCAAGAAGAAAAATGATCCTTGCTGTTTATTAATTAATAATCCATTTTTACCTATCCACCCTATACCAGATTCTTTAGCCCAAGCTCGTTCCATAACAGGGGCAGAATCGACAAATACTCTTCCATCAATATCTCCGATTTCTTCTTTTAGAATACTTAGAAATGATTTGAGTTTGTCTTTTACAACAAAGTGATAGTCTTCGCCATAAGCATATTGACTTATTTTAGGACTATCTTTGTTTTGCTTTTTTTCTGTATTGTAATTATACATAAGTGATACAACTGATTTAGCACCAGGTACCAATTTAGTAGGGTCTAGTCTTTTATCAAAATGGTTCTCCATATAAGACATCTTTCCATGATATCCTTTAGCTAACCATTGCTCAAGGTGGTCTGCCTCTTCTTCCAAAAAGCGAGCTTTGGATATGCCTACAAAATCAAAACCCAATTGTTTTGCCGTAGATTTTATGATTCGTGCATGTTTCTCTTTGTTTGAAGACATGCAACAAAGTTAGTTTATTAGTCAATATGTCAGGCTATAAAATTCAATTATTCAATTCTTAGGACATTCCGGCAGAGAATTGGAAATGGCAAAGACTTTGATATCAATCATTCATATTCCTAATATAAATACTTAGTAATATGAATTTTAATAAACTAACCATCAAGTCTCAAGAGGTCATTCAAAAGGCCATAGAATTGGTACAATCAAACGGTCAACAATTTATAGAGTTGGCACATATACTTAAGGCAATACTGATTAAAGATGAGCATGTAACGCCATTTTTATTTAAGAAAGTAGGCGCTTCATCCAATCATTTAAATCCTGTTTTGGATAAAATGATTGAGCAATATCCTAAAGTGATTGGGACAGCGCCAGCTTTATCTAGAGATGCTAATACTTTATACAATAAGGCACTTAGTTATTTATCTATTTTTAAAGATGAATATGTAGCGATTGAACATTTTATTCTCGCATTTATGGATGTGGATGGAGAAGTAAAGCATTTATTACAAGATAGCGGTCTCAATAGAAAAGCATTATTAAATGCTATTGAAGATTTAAGAAAAGGATCTAATGTAAATGATCAACATGCAGAGTCCAATTATAATGCCCTAGAGAAATATGCGCATAATCTTAACGATGCAGCAAACAATGGAAAACTAGACCCTGTAATTGGAAGAGATGAAGAAATAAGAAGGGTCCTTCATATATTATCTAGAAGAACAAAAAACAACCCTGTATTGGTTGGAGAACCTGGAGTGGGGAAAACGGCCATTGCTGAAGGTATTGCCAAAAGAATTGTAGAAGGAGATGTTTCAGAAAACTTGAAGGATAAATTAATATTCTCTTTAGATATTGGTGCTTTAATGGCAGGTGCGAAATATAAAGGAGAATTTGAAGAAAGATTAAAGTCGGTAATAAAAGAAGTTAATAGTGCAGACGGTGAAATCATCTTATTTATTGACGAGATACATACACTTGTTGGTGCAGGGGGTGGAGAAGGTGCTTTAGATGCAGCAAATATTCTAAAGCCTGCTTTGGCAAGAGGAGAATTAAGATCTTTAGGCGCAACAACTTTAGATGAATATCAGAAGTATTTTGAAAAGGATAAAGCTTTAGAAAGAAGGTTTCAGAAGGTGATGATTGATGAGCCAGATACTACCTCAAGTATTTCAATACTGAGAGGTTTAAAAGAGCGTTATGAAAGTTATCATAAAATTAAAATTAAAGATGAAGCAATCATACAAGCTGTAGATTTATCTCAGCGATATATTACTGATCGATTTTTACCAGATAAGGCCATTGACTTAATTGACGAAGCTGCAGCAAAATTGAGATTAGAGATGGATTCTCTTCCAGAAGAGTTGGATGAATTGGAAAGAAGAATCATGCAACTTGAAATTGAAAGAGAAGCTATTAAGCGAGAGAATGATCAAACAAAGCTGAAAAAATTATCTAGCGAAATAGCTAATTTACAAGAAGAACGAGATGCTTATAAAGCTAAATGGCAAAGCGAAAAAGATAAGGTAGATCAGTTGCAAAATGTTAAAGCTGAAATTGAAGAATATAAGCTAGAAGCAGAACAAGCAGAGCGAGCTGGAGATTACGGTAAAGTAGCTGAAATAAGATATGGAAAGATTAAAGATGCTGAAGAACAATTAGCTAAATATGAAAATGATTTAGCTGAGGACACCGAGAATAAAATCTTGAAAGAAGAGGTTGATGCAGAAGATATAGCCGAAATCATTTCTAAATGGACAGGTGTGCCTGTTGCTAGAATGGTCGAAAGTGAAAGGTCTAAATTACTAAGATTGGAAGTAGAATTGCATAAAAGAGTTAAAGGTCAAGAAAAGTCAGTTATTGCAGTTGCTGATGCAATAAGAAGAAGCAGAGCTGGATTACAAGATCCAGATAAACCAATTGGTTCATTCTTATTCCTAGGCCCAACAGGGGTAGGTAAGACGGAGTTAGCTAAGACATTGGCAGACTTTTTATTTAATGATGAAACTGCTATGACTAGGATTGATATGTCTGAGTATCAAGAAAAACATAGTGTTTCTAGATTGGTAGGATCGCCTCCAGGTTATGTTGGTTATGATGAAGGTGGGCAATTAACTGAAGCAGTAAGAAGAAAACCATATTCAGTGGTGCTGTTTGATGAAATTGAGAAAGCACATCCAGATGTATTTAATACATTACTACAGGTGTTAGATGATGGAAGGCTAACGGACAATAAAGGAAGATTAGTCAATTTTAAAAATGCAATCATCATCCTTACCTCCAATATTGGATCGCATATCATAAGGGATAATTTTGCAAACATGACTTCATCGGATGAAGAAGCGGTAATCGATAAAACTGAAAAAGCTTTATTTGATCTGTTAAAACAAACGCTTCGTCCAGAGTTCTTGAATCGATTGGATGAAGTGATTATGTTTAAACCCCTGACTAAACTGGAGATTAATGAGATTGTAAAGGTCCATTTAGATAGCTTGTGTAAAACTTTACAAGAACAATTTGGAAGTGTAAGCATAAGTAATCAACTCATTAATTATATTGCTACAATTGGCTACGAACCTGAGTTCGGAGCAAGGCCAATTAAACGAGTAATACAGAAGTATATTATAAATGAATTATCAAAAAGAATTTTAGAAGGAAAAATACAAGCTGGATCAAATATTGTATTAGGTATTGATACTGATGGACTTATTGTTAAGATTACATCAATAGAAGTGCCTGAGGTTTCAAAAGTATAATTAGTTTTTGTTTTAGCTTGATTAAAAATCGTAGCTTTGTATAATATGGAAGATTTTAATTTAGCAGATAGACACTTACTTTCAGAGATAGTTGAAGGAGATGTGGAATTATTGCCGCTAATATCAGCGGATGAAGAGAATGAAATGAATAAGCAAACTATCCCAGATGTTTTGCCTATTCTTCCGTTAAAGAATACAGTATTATTTCCAGGAGTAATTATTCCAATTACAGTAGGAAGGGATAAATCATTAGAAGTAATTAAATCGGCTAATGAAGGAGATAAACTAATTGGTGTTATCGCTCAAAAAGATAGTACTATTGAAGAACCTGAAGAGCAAGATATCAGTAGAATTGGTGTAGTGGCTAAGATCGTGAAAGTGATCAAAATGCCTGATGGTAATTCTACTGTGATATTACAAGGTAGAAGAAGATTCGAATTGCAACAGGTACTAATGATGGATCCATTTATTACTGCAACTGTTAAAGTCTTTGAAGAGATGTCAGTAGATGGAAAGTCTAATGAAGTCAAGGCAATGATTTCAGCTGTTAAGGAATTAGCAATAAGCATTATTGAATTATCCCCTAATATCCCTTCAGAAGCAACTATTGCCTTAAAGAATATAGAAAGTAATACCTTCCTAATAAATTTTATTGCTAGCAATCTTAATGTAGATGTAGTTAATAAACAATTGATATTGGAAGAATCTGACTTTATGAAAAAGTCTAAATTAATCTTGGTGCAATTACAGGAAGAAATGCAATTGTTAGAGATTAAGCGTGAGATACAAGGAAAGGTAGATACAGATATAGAGAATCAACAAAGACAGTTTCTGTTACATCAACAAATGAAAACCATTCAGGATGAATTAGGTAAAACAGAACCTAGTGATCCTGAGGTTAAAAAATTAGTTGAAAGATCTAAGGATAAGAATTGGGCTGAATCAGTTCAAGAAGCTTTTGATAAGGAAGTACAAAGATTAGGTAGGTTAAATCCTGCAATGCCAGACTATTCTGTGAGTATGAATTACCTAGAGTATTTGTTAGACTTACCATGGAACCAATTTACAGAAGATGATTTTGATCTTAATAAAGCAACAAAAGTCTTAGATGATCATCATCATGGCCTGGAGAAAGTAAAGAAAAGAATTTTAGAATATTTAGCTGTTCTAAAATTGAAAGGAGATATGAAATCTCCTATCATCTGTTTAGTAGGAGCTCCTGGAGTTGGTAAGACCTCGCTAGGCAAATCTATAGCAGAAGCCTTAGGTAGAGAATTTGTAAGAATGTCTTTAGGTGGGATCCACGACGAATCTGAAGTAAGAGGACATAGAAAAACATATATCGGTGCAATGCCTGGTAGAATCGTACAAAACATAAAGAAGGTTAAGTCTTCTAATCCAGTGTTTATTTTAGATGAAATTGATAAAATTGGTTCTAATCAAAGAGGAGATCCTTCTTCTGCATTGTTAGAAGTATTAGATCCAGAACAGAATAGTTCATTTTATGATAATTACTTGGAAGTTGAATATGACCTATCTAAAGTGATGTTTATTGCAACGGCCAATAGTTTAAGTACTATTCAGCCAGCTTTAAGAGATAGAATGGAAATTATCGAAGTTAATGGTTACACTGTTGAAGAGAAGATTGAAATCGCCAAAAAGCATTTAATACCAAAACAAAGAAAAGAGCATGGTTTAAAGGCTACTGATATTAAATTAACGCCTAAGATTATTGAACATATCATTGAAAGTTATACTAGAGAGTCTGGTGTTAGAAGCTTAGATAAGAAAGTGGCTTCTGTCATGAGAAGTACTGCCAAATCTGTTGTTTTAGAAGAAGAATATAATAAGTCTTCTAAAGTTGATGATATCAAAGATATATTAGGCGCAACTTCCTTTGATAAAGAAATGTACAATGAAGTGAAAGTTCCTGGAGTTGCAGTTGGCCTAGCATGGACTTCTGTTGGTGGAGACATACTTTTCATTGAAGTAGGAATTAGTAAAGGTAAAGGTGGATTACAATTAACAGGTAATCTTGGTGATGTGATGAAAGAATCTGCTCATAGTGCTTTGAGTTATATTAAGTCACATGCAACTGACTTAGGAATTGATCATGATTTATTTGAGCATTGGAACATTCATGTGCATGTACCAGAAGGAGCTATTCCAAAGGATGGACCTTCAGCTGGTATAACAATGTTATCTGCAATGGTTTCTGCTTTAACTCAAAAGCCATTGAATCCATATTTTGCCATGACTGGTGAAATTACGCTAAGAGGAAAAGTGTTGCCAGTAGGAGGGATTAAAGAAAAAATATTAGCTGCAAAGCGTGCTGGTATTTCTGAAATCATCTTATGTGAGATGAATAGAAAAGATATTGAGGAGATTAAGCAGGATCATTTAAAAGGAATAAAATTCCACTTTGTAAAAGAGATGATGGATGTTGTTGATCTTGCTGTATCTAAAAAGAAAATTAAGAACGCAATAGATTTTAAAGTAGAATCAAAGTAGCGTTTGATTATTAAATTATAGAATGTCGCTTTCATTGAATAATGGAAGCGACATTTTTTTTATCTTCAATCCAATATTATAATAATTATAACGTTACCAATAAGTGAAAATCTGCTTTAGCATATTAGTTTTATTGTGTTTAATACAAGTGAAATTGCCTGCACAAATAGGAGGGAATGAGACTTTTTCTTTTCTAAATTTAAGTGTATCACCAAGACAGGAAGCCTTAGGAGGAAAGTTAGTTCCTATGAATGCAATAGACCCAGAGTTGATTTATCAAAACCCTTCTGTATTAGATTCTTCTATGTCTAATTCGATCTCGGCAGCAGTTCAGTTTTATCCGGCAAATATTCAATTTGGACTTTTTCATTATGTACCTAAGCAAAAAGGAAAGTTATTATGGTCTTTTGGAACTCAATATGCTAATTATGGTACTATAGTAGAAACAGATGAAAATGGAATTAAGCTAGGTAGAGTTAGTAGCACAGAAATGGCCAACTTTATTTCACTTTCAAGAGAAATAGATGGTATCGAATTTGGTAGTAACATTAAGTTAATCAATTCATTTCTTGCAGATTATTATGCCATGGGCTTAGCTATTGATCTTTCGGTACAATATGCTTTGGATACCAATAAAACCAATCTGAATTTATCTATAAGAAATTTAGGTGTACCTGTAATAAAATATAC
>JBELBA010000090.1:0-8996 GCA_042095635.1 Chitinophagales bacterium | reverse complement strand
CCAAGAATATGATTCTATATTCTTAATGGAGCATAATCAATTAGCTTATAGATCTAAAGCTGTGATAGGAATTATAAAGCATTTAGATTATCCTGTCCGTTTCTTGTACTTTCCAATTAAACTGATCCCGAATTATTTAAGGGATACAGTCTATAAATGGGTAGCCAACAACAGAATGAATTGGTTTGGGAAAGGAACTTGTACCTTATTGAAAGAAGAAGATAGAAAAAGAGTCTTTTTATAACTGATTTAGTAAAGCACTCTAAACTTAATGGTGTGCTCAATCTTCTTTAACTCATTAATTACATCATCATCATAATCCTTCATGATATCCGTAATTACATATCCAATTGACTCCGTAGTTTTTAAGTACTGCCCTACAATGTTTAAGTTAAACTTCGCATAAACGGCATTAATCTTACTCATGATTCCTGGTTCATTTCTATGAATATGAATCAATCTATGCGAGCCATCAAAAGTTGGTAATTGCATAGGAGGGATATTAACTGATGCAGCTAAGTTTCCTTTATTAACAAAGTTGATGATATTATTTGGTACAAAATCTCCAATATTAGCCTGTGCTTCTTCGGTAGATCCTCCAACGTGAGGGGTAAGAATTACATTCTCTAAACCTTTCAATTGAGTTTCAAACGCTGATTTTGAAGCTTTAGGTTCTTCTGGATAAACATCTACTGCAGCACCTCTAACTTTACCATTCTTCGCATATTTTGCTAAAGCTTTAATGTCTACTACAAATCCTCTAGCTAAGTTTAAAAAGATTACTCCATCTTTCATTAACTCAAACTCTCGCTCTCCAATTAAATTGGTATTAGACGTATTTCCATCAACATGTAAAGTGATAAAATCACAAGTCTGTAAAAGTGTGTCTAAATGATCAATTTTAGTAGCATTTGATAAAGCTAATTTTTCATCTGTATCATAGTAATATACATCCATTCCCATATTCTCTGCTAATACAGACAACTGAGAACCAATACTTCCATAACCAATGATTCCTAATTTTTTTCCTCTAATCTCATTGCTCTGATTAGCACTCTTATGCCATCTTCCTTGATGGATATTAGTAGACTGAACAAAAGTCTTTCTGCTTAACATGATCATCTCACCTATTGCTAATTCTACTACTGATCTTGTATTTGAATATGGCGCATGAAATACTACAACACCCTTCTTAGTGCAGGCTTTTAAATCGATTTGATTGGTACCTATACAAAATGCACCAATAGCTATTAACCTTTTTGCTGAATCTATTACTTTTTGTGTAATCTGTGTTTTGGATCTAATGCCAAGTACTGAAACATCCTTGATCTTTTCACATAATTCTTCTTCATCTAAACTTCCAGATACAATCTCTACTTGATAACCTTCATTACTAAACATCTGTTGAGCATTTGGATGAACGTTTTCTAATAATAAAACCTTAATTCTGTTTTTAGGGTATGAAATATTCATAGGTAAATTTGAAGTGTATAAGAACTCGTCAAAACTTGGTGTTACATGATCCGCCTCTTTAGTAACGATCGCTCTTTCTATATTCTCTGTAAAAGCAAAGAACTTATTGGCTAAACCGGCTTCTTTTAGTTTAAAGTCATTGTATCCATCTCCAATCACATAAATGTCTCCATCTAGATGAAGTGACTTTAACAATTCTACTTTACCACCCTCCTGAGACAAGACATTTTCTGAATTATATCCAATGATATTGTCTTGGTCATCGTAGGTAAAGTCATTGGCAAAAACATGAGATTCAGGAATACCATACTTTGTAGTGATTGGTGTGATATATTCTTTAAAACCACCAGATACGATATAGATTTGCTGACTAAAAAGCTCAAAGAAAGACTTGTTAGAAACGAAGGAATTAGTCACATTCTTTTCTAATTTTTCTATCAAAGGTTGAAAATGCTTTTTATGACCTTCTAATAGATCTATTCGTTTTTCTAATGTCTCTTGAAAAGACATTTTCCCTTCCATCCCTAGATCGGTATAATGTTGAATTTTAGCAATCACATCAGATTTGTCTGCTCGACCATCTAAAGTTACCTCAGCCATTAGATCCATAGCCTCTACTTTGATAAAAGTACTATCGAAATCTATTATAAAATTCTTTTTTGCCATTAATCCTTTCCATTTCATGACGCTAAATTACGTCAAAAATCATGTAAAAATAAGCCTGTAAAGACTTGAGCACTAAGATCATGTAAAATTTTTAAGATTCCGTTTTTTAAGCCACAAATTTGACAATTGTTTAGGTAATCACTTGCCAATAAAACAACATATATAGCATTTTTACTATCCTACATATCCTTGATTATCAATGAAATGGCTTGCTTATATAAGCATACATCACCATTACTATTCCTTAATTGAACTTGTACAATGCAAATGGACGGTTTATTCAATTGAAATTCATTCAAATCAATCATTAAATTGTTATTTCCCATTAGCCGATAATCATCTCTCAATTGATATAAAAATTGACCTTGCTGACTGAACAAGTTAATATCACATAAAGTTTGATATCTCGTTTTTGTTTCAAAATGTAAACGCCCCCCAATCAATTCAATTTTCGAGATATTGAATGCATCATCAATTAGATTAATTCCATTTAAACTATTAATTGTTCCGGGTGTTCCTCCGTTTTCATTACTGGAATATTGGTAATCCTCATAAAAAGAAATTATTTGATCATTATCACCTTTGCATTCTAATGCATATCCACCGTCCTGATCTAGAATTTCATCTATCAGATTTATATCATAATGTAAGTAAAATATAGTGTCATTATTGGTGGTCTTAATACATAATTTATCTTCATCATTATTTAAGCTGGGCCAGAAAGAAAGTCCCAAAACCGAACCATATTGTTCAAACAATACCACATCATCTTCATTGCATAAAATAAGAAATTCATCTGGCGCTAAAAAGCCCTCTAGACTTACACTTGTCCGTTCATCCGAATAAATTAATTGATCTAAATTAATCGTGTCGATACATCTATTTTGTATTTCAATGTATTCCTCCGATGGAAGATGCTTAGTAGGACTAGGATCAATCATTAACTCCGAAATAATAACATCTCCATATTCAATCTGAGCGAAAACAATTGTACTAAATATCAAGGATAAAAATAAAAGCAAGGTTCTTAATATTAAAATATTCATTATATGAATGTATTAATAAAAACTTGAATATAACATCGAACTCCATTGTTAGAGCATGATTTTTTTTCTAAATTTATAGTATATAGATAAGATTACTGAAAAGCACAACAGGATAATGGAGGAAATTAAAAGAATTAAAAGTCAATTTGCCGAAACGGCTTTGCCGATGAAAGCTGAGATTAAAGAATTAATCAAAGAACATGGCGATAAAGTAGTTGGTGAAGTTACAATTGCTCAACTGTTTGGTGGAATGAGAGGCGTAAAGTCTTTAGTCACTGAAACATCTCAGTTAGATCCTGAAGAAGGAATTAGATTTAGAGGTTATAGTATTCCTGAATTAAGAGAAAAATTACCTAAGATTGAAGGTGGTGTAGAACCATTACCGGAAGCACTTTTCTTTTTAATGCTTATTGGTGAATTACCTTCAGAAAGTGACGTTAATGCTGTATCTAGCTGTTGGGCTAGAAGAAGTAATGTTCCTCCTCATGTATTTAAAATGATTGATGCATTACCTGCTTCTACGCACCCAATGACTCAGTTTGTTGTTGGTATTACTGCTTGCCAAACTGAATCTGAGTTTGCTAAAGCTTATAAAAATGGCGTAAATAAAAATGAATACTGGGATGCTACTTATGAAGACAGTATGAACTTAATTGCTAAGTTACCTAGAATTGCAGCTTATATATATAGAAGAAAATATAGAGGTGGAGAGCATATCGAACCTAATTCAAATTTAGACTGGGCAGCAAACTTTGCGCACATGTTAGGGTTTGATGATCCAGATTTCCATAAATTAATGAGATTGTATTTGACTATCCATACAGATCACGAAGGTGGTAATGTATCTGCGCACGCAACTCATTTAGTTGGTTCTGCATTATCTGATCCATATTTAGCTTTTGCTTCTGGAATGAATGGTTTAGCAGGTCCTTTACATGGATTAGCTAACCAAGAAGTAATCAAGTGGGTCTTAGAAATGAAAGAAGAACTTGGTGGTGGAGCTGTTACTAAAGGTGAATTAGAAAAGTACGTTAGAGAAACCTTAGCAAAAGGAAAAGTAATTCCTGGATACGGTCATGCTGTGCTAAGAAAGACGGATCCTAGATATACTGCTCAGCAAGAATTTGCTAAGAAGAACTGCCCCGATGCAGAATTAGTTAATATAGTCTGGATGTTATTAGAGGTTGTTCCTCCAATCTTAGCAGAAACTGGAAAGGTTAAAAACCCTTGGCCAAACGTTGATGCGCACTCAGGAGCATTATTAATGAACTATGGATTAATCGAACATGAGTTCTACACTGTATTATTCGGTGTTTCTAGAGCACTTGGTGTATTAGCATCATTATGTTGGGATAGAGCATTAGGATTTGCAATCGAAAGACCAAAATCAGTTACTTCAGATTGGGTAAAAGATTTCATCAAAAACGCTGAATAAACTTCAGTATAAATCAATAAAAAAAAGAGCTTCAAATAAGCTCTTTTTTTTTATCCATACAATTATGAAGCTCAAATCAATTTTAAATATCATCCTTATTATTACATGCTGGACAGTTACTGCCCAGTCAGAATATTCGAGGGTAAAAATTGACTTACAAAAGACTTCTATTGAAGCACTTCATCATGCTGGTGTATGCATAGATCACGCAGACATTAAGCGAGGTGTTTATATCAAAGCAGATCTATCAGCTGAGGAAATACATCAGCTAGATCTTCATAATATCACATATGAGATTGCAATCGATCATCTAAAAGATTTCTATAAACAACAAATTAAGCAGCAGAGCCATGCCAATAGAGTTGATATAGAAAGTACTTGTTATCAAAAAGCAAAATTTACTACTCCAGATCATTTCCAATTAGGATCTATGGGGGGTTATTTTACCTATGCCGAATACCTGAGTCATGTAGATTCTATGGTAAAGACCTTTCCTCATTTAATATTAGGTCCGGATACCCTAGATAGTCTAACAATTGAAGGCAGACCGATCTTGTCTTTTGTCATCAGTGACCAAGATGAGGACAGCACAGAACCAAGAATATTATACAATGCATTACATCACGCCAGAGAGCCTGCCTCCCTATCTGGATTGATCTTTTATATGTGGTATCTATTAGAAAATTATGAAACCAATGCAGAAATAAAATATTTAGTTGATCATACTCAACTCTTCTTTGTCCCTTGCGTTAATCCTGATGGCTATATATACAACCAAACCACAGAACCAGAAGGTGGAGGCTTATGGAGAAAGAATAGAAGAGATAATGGATCTAATTATGGTGTAGATCTAAATAGAAATTACGGTGGTCATTGGGGCCATGATGACCAAGGTTCTAGTGCTTCAAGTGCTTCTGAAACTTACCGTGGATCTGGACCATTTTCCGAACCAGAAACCAAATCTATTAAGGCCCTATGCATAAAAGAAAACTTCAGTATTTCTTTAAACTACCATACTTATGGAAATCTGCTAATTTACCCTTGGGGCTATGATTATAACATCTATACGCCAGATAGTATGGAGTTTGCAGAAATGGCAAAATTAATGACCCAAGATAATAGTTTTGTTTATGGAACAGGAAATCAGACGGTTGGCTATATCACTAATGGAGACTCTGACGATTGGATGTATGGAAACACAGAAGAAAAAGCAAAGATCTTCTCTATGACCCCAGAACTTGGTCCTAGAAGTTATGGTTTCTGGCCTCCTAAAGATGAAATAATCCCTATTTGTAAAACAGGAATGAATCAAAATTTAAAAGCTGCCCATATGCTCTTAAGCTATCCTGTATACTATGATCAAAGCAATACCTATTGTTATAACAATGAAGGCTTCTTTAAATATCAGATCAAGTCTTTTGGCTTAAATTCTAATTCTAGTTATGATGTATCTTTCCTGCCTATCACAGCCAATATCAGCTTCGAAGATTCAATGATCAATTTTGATGGTCTAAGTGCTTTTGAAGCAGTTTTTGACTCCATAGAATATCAGTTAAATACCACTGATCTTGAAGAGCTTATAAAATTTGAAGTCTTGTTAGATAATGGTTTGTTTATCCAAAGAGATACAATAGAAAAGCATTATGTAAGAAACTTTATTGCCTTCTATGATGATGGAACATCGATGGATAATTGGTCTGTTTCTGGGGGAGACTGGGGAATAAAAGATGGAAGTATACACTCTAACCCTAATACTACATTATATAGTACTAACGAGAATATGCGCTTAAGTCTCAGTGAGCCTATTAAACTTAAAGAGTCTACTTCTGCCTATTTAAGTTTAAATATGTCTTGGGACTTAGAGGCTAATTTCGATTATTTACAAATTGAAATATCTACGGATAATCTAAACTGGAACCCTTTGTGTGGTAAATTCACTAAGTCCGGAGGGCAAAACCAAGATGATCATATGCCATTGTATGATGGCTCTTCAAATGGTTATTTACATGAAGAAATATCCTTAAATGCATATACTGGTAACAACATTTACATCAGATTTTATATCAATAGTGATTATGAAGTTAGTGCTAAAGGTTTGGCAATAGATGACGTCTTAATAGCTGCTGTTGGAGATAGTACCATATATATTAATGAAATAGAAAATGGATTTTATTTAAGTCAGAACTATCCTAACCCAAGTGAAAATGCATGCTTCATAAATTATGCAATTGAGATGGAAGAACCTTGCTATTTCTTACTATATGACCAGTTGGGTAGATTAGTTAGAAAAGATTTATTAGATGGAAAAGTTGGCCATATTAGATTAGACACAAAGCATTTGGATGCCGGTATGTATCAATATCAAATTCAAGGATCAAATACTTCTAGTGAAGTTAAGAAGATGATTATTCAGTAAGACGCTTTAATTCCGCTACTACTCTGCTTACATGTTCATTGGCCTTTGTAATTCCTTCAAAAGCAAAACAAATCTTTCCTTGCTTATCTATAATATAAGTGACTCTGCTAGATAACAAACCTAAATAGATCGGAACTTCAAAAGCTTTTCTAATCGCTTTATTTTTGTCAGAGATTAAGGAAAATGGTAATCCATATGTATCTGCAAATTTTTGGTGAGAACCTGTTGCATCCCCACTCACTCCTATTATTTCTACTTCGCCATTTTCGCATAAAGCATCATATTCTCTTGCAAAACCACAAGCTTCTTTTACACATCCTGGCGTAAAGTCTTTTGGATAAAAGAAAAGCACTATATATTTGTCTCCAATCCAATTGGATAACTTAATATTTTGTCCATTTTGATCAATACTTTCAATATTTGGAGCTGTACTTTTTAAATCTAACATGATGCATTCATTTGAATACCAAACTTACGATATTTCTTATAAGATTAATGGTACAGGACCGGTATTATTGTTGATTCATGGCTTTTTGGAAGATCATACTATCTTTAAAGAGATCAGCGTACATTTTCAAAAAGATTATCAAATTATTGAAATAGACTTGCCTGGTCATGGTTTATCTAAGACGATAAAACAACCAATAACGATGGATCAAATTGGTCATATAATAGGCGCGCTAATTGAAAAATTGCAACTAAAGACGGTTACGATCATTGGTCATTCTTTGGGTGCATATGTTGGTCTAGCAACAATTAGAAATTTTCCTTCCTTGGTCAATGGAATTTGTATTTTCCACTCTACTGCTATAAACGATACGGAGGAAAAAAAGATAAATAGAAATAGAGCAATAGAATTAGTAGAACAAAATCAATCTAGATTTTTAAGTTCATTTATCCCTAACCTATTTGCCAAAGAGAATGTACAACAATATCAATCTGAAATACTGGCATTAATGCAAAGAAGTCAAAGTATTGCCTCTTCCTCTATTATTAGAATTATTGAATCCATGAGAGACCGCGCAGATGAGAGGAAAACTTTGAAGGACTTTAAAGGCAACAAACATTATATCATTGGAAAAGAAGACCCTGTCGTTGCTTGCACTGATTTACGTGCGCAAGCCAGTGAAACGGACGCCTCTTATACCATCTTAGAAAACACAGGACATATGGGCTTCATAGAAGCTAAGGAAGCCGTAATTATCTCTTTAGAAAAGTTCTTAGAAAAAAATTAGTCTTAAGAATTTTATTAACTTCATAAAAATACAAACCATGAAATCATCTTATTTATATAAAGCAACTGTAATTGTTGCATTATTATTTACAACTTCTTTTATGTTTTCACAAGAAGAAGCAAGCGGTGCTAGATATCAAAACGCGATAGGCCTTAGATTCTATGATTATGGAGAGATTACTTATAAAAACCTAAAAGACGAATCTATGGGTTTTGAAGTCATTGCTAACATGAGGAATATTTCATTACTTGGTGTATCCTATTTAAAAGCAAAAGGTTTAATGGAAAAGCATACACCAGCTTTCGAATTAGAAGAATGGACCTGGCATTATGGAGCCGGAGCTGAAGCCATCATTTATAATGAAGAAAATGCATTAACGGGTTCTCAGTCCTCTTTTTTCTTTGGAATTGCTGGCGTAGCAGGATTGGATTATAATTTTGCAGACTACCCTATTGCCTTAAGCCTTAACTGGATTCCTGTCATTAATATTTTAGGAGCCACAGGAAACATTAGAATGTTTGATGCTTCATTGTCTGCTAGATATATTATTAATTAATGTCACCTTTATCTTCATTTTTGGCTAGCACTCATCCGCCCTTTGGGTACCTTCTCCCCGAGGGAGTATGAATTAAAACAATGAGGCCTGTGAAGCTTCTTGCTCGTCATCATCCCCTCCGCCAATCATTTCTATAAATTCCGATTCAGTAATAATAGTAATCGTCTCT
>JBELBA010000089.1:0-9099 GCA_042095635.1 Chitinophagales bacterium | reverse complement strand
ACACATCACTAAAGGAAGCTTAATACCTTATTACAAGGATCAGCATTTCTATGTAGGTAAAGAGAAGTTTGAAATGGATAGCTTCCCATATTTAAAGCATAGAGTGGATAGAAGTGACTTAAAAGAAATAGCATTGAGTTATTTGGAAGCTCCATACTTATGGGGAGGAAGAACACCATTTGGTATTGACTGTTCTGGTTTTAGCCAAATCGTATATAAAATAGCTGGTATTAAGATTAAAAGAGATGCCTCCCAACAAGTTAAAGAAGGAAAGCAAATCGACTTAATGTATGCTAATACAGGAGACTTAGCGTTTTTTATTAATGATAATGAAAAAATTCATCATGTAGGTATCTTATTAGATGAACATACCATCATACACGCAGCAGGAAAAATAAGAATAGATAAATTGGATGAGAAAGGTATCTATAATAAAGACAGAGATGAGTATACGCATCGATTGTATACCATAAACACCTATTTATGAAGATCCTAAATGCACAACAAACTAAAGAAGCTGATCAATACACTATAGATCACGAGCCCATTTCTTCCATTAACTTAATGGAAAGAGCATCTAATGCTTTTGCTCAGGTCCTTCATGATCAAATCAATTGCACTGGCAAAGTCCATATCTTTTGTGGTACAGGTAATAATGGTGGTGATGGTTTTGCAGTGGGTAGGATTCTTCATCATTTTGGATATAAGGTGCAATGTTATTTAGTCAACTTCTCTAGTAGCTTAAGTGAAGATTGTATTGAGAACCAAACTAAAATGGATCAAATCCAAAAAGTAGATATCTTAGAAGGAATTGGTAGTATTGACATTAAAGCAAAAGATGTTATTATCGATGCCATCTTTGGTTCTGGATTAGATCGATCTATAAGTGGTATCCATAAAACAGTGATTGAATATCTAAACCAACTCAACAATACTAAGGTAGCCATAGATACACCTTCAGGATTAGCTATTGATAAAGCTATAGATAGTATCACATTTAAAGCCGACTATACCATAAGCTTTCAACTACCTAAATTAGCTCAATTATTGCCTCAACATGAAAAGTTTGTAGGAAAGCTAATCCTAGCTGATATTGGATTACACCCTAGCTATCTTAAAGAAGTAAAAACGAATTACCATTATTTGGATGATTACTTTATTAAAAAAGCCATCTACAAACGAAAACCATTATTCTCACATAAAGGCACTAACGGGCATGGACTAATTATAGCAGGTAGCCAAGGAAAAATTGGCGCAGCTCAATTAGCAATTAAAGCTTGTATTAAAAGTGGTAGCGGATTAGTTTCTGGATTTATTCCAAAATTTGGGCACGACATTATACAAAGTCAATCACCAGAGACTATGCTACATTTAGATGCTAAAGATTATATCTCCAATATATATCTAGACCTCAGCCATTACCAAGGTGTAGGTGTTGGACCTGGTATAGACCAAAGACCAGAAACAATAAAAGCATTTATAAATCTATTAAGAAATGCTAAACAACCTATAGTCATTGATGCAGACGGAATTAATATTATAGCTAATGACGCTGTGATGCATCGATTCATCCCTAAAAATAGTATTCTAAGCCCTCACCCAGGAGAATTTAAGCGATTGGTAAAAGGATGGAAAGATGAATATGAGCGTTTAGAAAAACAAAAAGACTACGCTTTTAAGTATCAATGCTATATTATCTTAAAAGGTAGAAACACTAGTATTAGTACACCAGAAGGACATGTATACTTTAACTCTACCGGCAACCCAGGAATGGCAAGTGCCGGAAGCGGAGATGTGCTAACTGGTATATTAACAGGTTTATTAGCACAAGGCTATAATCCACTTGAAAGCAGCTTATTAGGTACTTTTATACATGGAAGAGCTGGAGATTTAGCTTTAGCAAAAGAATCCTATGAAAGCTTAATCGCTAGCGATATCATTAATCATTTAGGACAAGCATTTAAATCGATCCAAGATGAGTAAAAAGAAATTAGTGGTTTTATCTGGCGCAGGAATAAGCGCAGAAAGTGGTATTAGTACTTTTAGAGATGCAGAAGGACTTTGGGAAGGTCATGATGTAATGGAAGTAGCTTCACCAGATGGGTGGAAGAACAATCAAGACTTAGTATTAGACTTTTACAACCAGAGAAGAAGGCAACTATTAACTGTAACACCCAATAAAGGGCACCAGGTACTAGCAGCCTTAGAACAAGATTTCGATGTAACTATTATTACCCAAAACGTAGATAATCTTCACCAACAGGCTGGATCATCTAATGTTATTCATTTGCATGGTGAGTTATTAAAAGTAAGATCTACCATTAATGAATCATTGATTTATGACTGGACAAAAGACTTGATTACTGGGGATAAAGCAGAAGATGGTGCACAATTAAGACCTCATATTGTTTGGTTTGGAGAAATGGTTCCAATGATTGAAGTTGCTGCAAAGATTGCTGCAAAAGCAGATATCTTCTTGGTAGTAGGAACATCAATGGCTGTTTACCCTGCTGCTGGATTAATTGATTATGTGCATCCGGATGTACCAAAATTCCTAGTTGACCCTAAGCTTCCTGAAGGTATTAATCATATCTCTAATTTAAAATGCATTTCATTCAATGGTACGCAAGGATTACCTTTATTTGCAGAAGAAATAAAACAATTGTAGATGTTTACAGAAGAAAAGAATCCATGGACAACGCTATCTAGCGAAGAGAAATATGATAATCCTTGGATTAACGTAACAGAACACCAAGTAATTAACCCTGCTGGAAACCCTGGTATTTATGGGAAAATCAGTTTTAAGAATATTGCAGTTGGCGTTATTCCTTTAGACGAAGAATACAACACTTATTTAGTGGGACAATACAGATATGCATTAAACAGATATAGTTGGGAAATCCCTGAAGGTGGCAGCAGTGTTGGCACTCCTCCAATGGAAGGGGCAAAAAGAGAATTACTTGAAGAAACTGGTCTTAAGGCAAAAAGCTGGATTCCGGCGCTTAACATCCATATGTCTAATAGTGTGACAGATGAATTAGGTTTAATCTATGTGGCAAAAGGTTTAAGCCAGCATGAAGCAGAACCAGAAGACACAGAGGATCTTCAAATAAAAAAGGTTCCTTTCGATAAAGTATTTGAAATGGTTATTAAAGGAGAAATTACTGATGCGCTGGCTGTTGCAGGTATCTTCAAGGTGAAATATATGATAGACAAAGGATTAGTTTAATCTATTTTATGCATCTTTTGTTTCTGCGCTAAGCAAAGAATCAACACCCAAATTAAAGCAGGCACAACAAAAAGATAAGAGCATACATGGGTGCGCAACTGGTCTTCAGAATAAGAATAATAATGCCTAATCTTCCTACCAACAACAATTGGCTTTCTATGCGCAAATATTGCTAAGGCTACCTTCATTCTGTCCTTCTCTGCTCCTTCTTCTACATATCGAAGCTGCTGCTGCAATTCATTAATCAAATCTGAATTATAACGATTAACAATCAATCGAACCACTTCATCAGCCAATGCATTAGCTGTTTTTCGATCTCCTGGCAATCTAAATGCTAATTGAATATTTGGACTTGTATTCTTATTATTCATTTTAAGACTAGCATAAAATGCTAAGTCTAAAGCACCCATTTCTTCAATTTCTGCTTTAAAAAGCTTTTCTAATTGAAATCTACCTTGTTGTTGAAGACTATCTAATAAAAAAGGATGAGCTGTATAAGCTAAAATTCTGTGTACTTCTGTGTTATAAACTAAAGTACCACCCAAAGTATTAGGTAATACACCTTCAGCTTTAAAGATATTCTGATTACTTACATAGAAACTGTATTCAATAAAAAATTTAGAATAACGATTGCTATGTTTTGTATAAATATGATAAGCACCAATAGCATAACCAATTAATAGTAGGACTATTATTAACTTTTTATAAGCTAATAACTGCTGAAAGTCTTTATTATCAATCATTTATAAATGATCCATTACATACTTAAGCACTTTTTCCATTAAGTGCACTCTATCTTTCCCTCTAACATTATGCGGATGACCTGGATAAACGAAATAATCCATTTGTACACCAGCATCAACACATTGTTTTACAAACTCTAAACTGTGTTGCATTAATACCACATCATCCACTACGCCATGAATCATTAATAAATCCCCTTCTAGGTTGGGTATATATTGGTATAACCTTGCCTTATCATATCCTTCTTGATTCTCTTCTGGAGTATCCATATATCTTTCTGTGTACATGATTTCATACATATCCCAATCAATAACTGGCCCACCAGCTACACCAACTTTAAATATTCCTGGATACCTTAACATTAAAGAAGTAGTCATAAACCCTCCAAAACTCCAACCATGAACTGCTAAACGATCTCCATCAATATAAGGTAATGAGATTAAGTGTTTAGCACCTGCAATCTGATCTTCCATTTCTAGTGTTCCTAACTGACGATGAATAGCTTGCTCGAATTCAATACTTCTACCTTTAGAACCTCTACCATCAATGGTAAAAACGATATAACCTTGTTCTGCCATCCAATGCATCCACATTGGTGCGCCACCTAACCAAGAATTCTTTACTAACTGTACATGAGGTCCATTATAAACATATACTAGAGCTGGATACTTTTTAGAAGAATCAAAGTCACTAGGCTTAATCATTCTAGTATATAACTTGTTGTCATCGTTATTGATGGTACTTATTTCAGCTTTAGCCCAATGATAGTTTTTAAGAGGATCTGAAGCCGTTAATATGTTTTCAGCAGACTTTGTATCAATATCAATTGTTTGAATGATCCTAGGCATCTCTACAGATGAATACTCATCAATAAGCATATTTTGCTCTACATGAAATTTTCCTTTATGCCAACCTTCTGCTTTTGTAACAACACTTACCTTTCCAGATCCCAAGTGCATTTTATAGATATATTGATTAATAGCATCTTCCCCCTGACCTTCAAACAAGACAAACTTCTTAGATGAAGTAATTCCTAATACATGATTAACATTAATTTCAGACTTTAATAACTGCTTTGATAATTTACCATCCTTTATTAAGTAGAACTGATTATACCCCTTCTTCTCTGATAACCATAAATAATCTTGGTCCTTGATATGAATTAATGGTGTTTCTGGCTCTACATACTTTTCTGATCTTTCTTCCCAAACCGTTCTGATGTAGTTACCAGTTAATGCATTGTATTCATTTAACCTAACGTAATCTTGACCTCTATTAATTAGTGCAACAAAAATAGATTGACCATCTGCGTTCCAAGAAATATTAGTCTTATAGAAATCTTCCTTACCATTCAACTTTAAGTAAACAATAGATTTTGCAGCTAAGTTATAGATCCCAACTTCAACTTGATGCGAAGTCTTACCTGCCATTGGATACTTTATCATTTCTGCATTTGCTGGTTGTGTATTTAATTGAAGCAATGGATAATCTGTTACCATCGATTCATCTTTCTTATAAAAAGCCAATTGCTTTGCCCCTGGCGACCAAAATGTTCCTTTAGAAATACCAAACTCATATCTATGCACAGCCTGACCAAACACTATACCATCCTTATCACTCTTAGCTACTTCTATTAACGCATCCCCATTTTTAATAAATAAATCTTGCTCAACTGTAAAAGCTAATAATTTATGCTTTGGTAAATAGTCATGGTTAGCTGCAGCTTGGTCATAAGCCAATACTTTAGTTAAACCATTACCAATCTCATATTCTAAATAATGATTTTCATGTTTAAAAAATATCGTTTTTGAGTCTACCCAAGTTAATACAGGAAAATGCTTCAATGCTTCCCAATTATATGCTTCTTTGATATTATCGTTTAAGTGTTTTAGTGTCAATAAAACAGAATCCTTTTTAGTTGGATATACTCCAATCAGCACATCACCAACTCTATCTTCCTTAACGAATGAATATGCTGATCTTTCCGGGATCCAATTTAATTGCTTTAAAGTCTTGGGCGCTAATGCTTTGCGAGAATCATTAACAGCTTGTTTTAAAGTAAAATCCTTTACTGTAGCAAATTTAAATTCTTTAGAATTAGCTAAATTCTTTATCGCTTTATAATCATTAAACTTCATTGCAGGTCTTTCCTTATTGGTACTTTTAGACTTACCAGTTGGCTTACCAATTGGTCTGTCTTCTAAAGATTTTTGACCTGCAGCAGGATATATTTTTAACTGTTTAGCAATTTTAGCTTTATCAAATGACTTAGCTTCTTGACCAAATACAGGGATTAAAAATAAGCTAGTAATTAATGCAATAAATAACTTCATATTCAAATTTTTATAAATGCTAATTTAGTTGAAATTACTTAAATAATTACATTGCTGTATTTAGTGATAATCATTATTAGATAATAATTAAAGTTAGTTATATAACCCCTTCTAGTAAGGTGATACAATAAAAAAAGGGAAGAAATTTGCTTCCCTTTTAATTCTTATATAGAATAACTTTTATAAGTCAATCTCTTCTTCAATAAATTCAATTCCATATTCTTTTAACTCCTCTAGTACTGGATTATAGACTTCTGGCATTACAGGAATATGAACGCCTGGTTTAACATCAATTTCTTCATTTAAAAACAATTTAACATAGATCGCAAGCGGCAAACCTACTGTCTTAGCCATTGCTGTGATGGTCTGATCTTCTCCTTTAGCAACCATACTAGAAGTAATTCTCTTCTTTTGACCATTATGATCGTAATCAAAGATGTGTTGCATTACACACATATCCTTATCTCCTGGCTCTAAACTCATCTTCTGCTCCATTAAGTGTTGCAGAATTTGTGCAGGACTAGCATTTTTTAATCCAATTTTCACATCATCAAACAATCCTAACCAGCTAAACTTATGCATTTCAGAAGAATTAAGTTCAATTCCTAAATAGTATGCCAACTTAATCTCTACGGTATCTTGAGGTCTATAAAACAAGAATGAATTAGTAAAATCTCTGTAAGTCATATCTTCAGAGTACTCAATTGAATAAGAATCATCTGTCATACCCAATTGCACTAATAAATTCCAGGCCCTGCAATAGCCAGGCCTTCGTAAGGTTCCTCTTAAAATTGTTGGTATACCTTCAATTCCATAAATAGATCTGTAACCTAAAGAATCCCTATTGGCATAAGCTTCAAAATGGCCGTAATCAAGTACATCAATGATTTCTGTTCTAGTAAAAAGCTTGTGGTAGGGAATGTACTTGTATTGATTATCACTAATTAGCTGTGATACTCCTTGTCCTGCCAATACTACATTTCTAGGATTCCAAGTAAATTTATATCTCCATGGGTTAGTATCATATTCTGGTGCAACTAATCCTCCAGTAAAAGACTTAAATGAATAAAGATTGGCTCCCATATCTTTAACACTATGAATCACTTTCATAGCAGACATATGATCAATTCCTGGATCTAAGCCTATCTCATTCATAAAACAAAGACCAGCAGCTTCCACATCTGCAGCCATATCTTTTAATTCTTGACTAACATAAGAAGCTGTTACTAAGTTCTTTTTTATATCTAAACAATCCTCAGCAACTAATACATGTAAAAAAGCTGGCAACATTGAAATAACGATATCTGCTTTTTTAATTTCAGTCCTTCTACTTAAATCATTAGTGATATCAATTACTATAGCTTCACTCTTAGCATGACCTTTTAACTTAGAATTGATCAATTCTAAATCTCTGTCTATTACTTTAAGTTGCCAATCAAACTTGTCACATTGTTCTAATAAATACTTGATTAAAGAACTAGCAGACATCCCTGCACCGAATAATAGAATTTGCTTCATTTCTTTATTTTTTAACAATTTATAAATAGGTTGTTAAATTCTTTATAGTTAAAATAACCAATATCGATTAAGCCTTAATTCCCTTAACCATCCTATTCTTACCCTGAAGATCTTGTTTAATTTGAACATCTTTATAAGATTTATGTATTAAGATATCCACGACTTTATCTGAATTAAATTCATTACATTCAAAATATAGTGCTCCACCTACTTCTAACATTTGATTTCCAATAGCTGCTATCCGTCTATAAAACCCTAATGCATCACCTTCAGCAAACAAGGCTAATTCCGGTTCATACTTAAGTACATTATACCGCATTACATCTCTTTCTTTTTCAGTAATATATGGAGGATTACTTACAATAAAACTTAAACTATTAAAATCCTCTATAACTTGATCATTAAAAACGTCTAAATAGCTAAACTGAACGGATGCGTTTAATTTTTTATTATTCTCATTTGCTAATTCAATGGCTCCTTTAGAAACATCAATAGAGGACATTTTTATGTTAGTTAATTGCTTATCCAAGACAATTGGAATACATCCACTACCACTCCCTATATCCAAACCTTTACCTGCTTTACCCTTATATTCTTCAATTATCCAATGTACTAACTCCTCTGTTTCAGGGCGAGGTATCAGCACCCGCTCATCTACAGTAAACTCATACTCATAGAAAAACGCTTGCCCTAAAACGTACTGGACAGGTCTACCCGCTTTTAATTCCTCCAATACCAACTCAAAATATTTAACTAAATCTGGTGTTATCTCTTGCGCTATTCTATCTCCGATTTCACAGCTAGACCATGCAAACTTCTGAAATACAACTTCATTGAAAATATTAAGTGACTCTCTTTTTCCATATACACCACTTAAAAAATCTATATAACTTAACTCAATATCTTTCAATAACATAACGAATTCTATTTAAGTTATTATTTAATAAATTTTAAAGTATTTAATCGATCAATTTTACCTGACTTTGTCCATCTAAATTCATTTATAAAATGAATAGACTTAGGCACTTTATGCGCACCAAATGCTTTTTCTAAATGCGACAACACATTTGTCAAATCCTTTTCTTCCCCTTCCACTACAAGTATCATCTTTTGCCCCAGAACAGTATCACTTATTCCTGCCAAGAAGAAATTACTATCCTTTATTGAATTTGTATACCTACGGATAGATTGCTCTAATTCTTCAGGAATAATTTTAATACCACCAGAATTAATCAAAAAATCAAAGCGACCTTTCCAATCAAACCTATTATCTAC
>JBELBA010000088.1:0-9195 GCA_042095635.1 Chitinophagales bacterium | reverse complement strand
TACCTACAACCGAAGAATTTGATGCAGTTTATGCTTATTATTTTTATAGGTTAATCCAAAGGGCAGATAATGTATATCTGTTCCATAATAACATACAAGAAGGTGATGTAAAGTCTGAAAAGAGCAGATTCTTATATCAACTAGAATATGAATTAAATAAGAAAGGTGCTATTAAAACCTTTGTGCAGAAGAATGATTACATACAAAGTAAAGACCTTGAAATAGAGATTGACACTGTATTGATTGAAAAGTACTTTAATCGTTTTAAAGTGAATGGAGATGGAGTTGTAGAGAAGTATCTAACACCATCTGCAATTAATAAGTTTATTGATTGTCCGCTTTCTTTCTATTTCAGATATATTCTTAAGCTTTATCCAAATGATGAAATTACAGAAGACATAGATCATGCAAGTTTTGGTAATATCCTTCATCAGGTAATGGAAGAGTTATATGATGATTATATTAAGTCTAATACCAGAAGAATAACCGCAGCAGCAATTGATCAAATCCTTAAAGTTGTTGAAGTAAAAACAGATGATGCAATTAAAGAGAACACTGGTATAGAAACACATGAAATGGAAGGAGATATATATGTTGTTAAGCATATCATTATTAAGTATGTAAAAGCAATCTTGGCCCAAGATAAATTGCGTGCACCATTCGATATACTTGGTTTAGAAACTGACCAGAAGGATGCTTATAAAATGATTACAGCAAATGGCTATGGAATAGAAGGAAAGATAGATAGAATAGACTTGAAGGATAATGTAGTTAGAATTGTTGACTACAAGACAGGGGCAGTAAATTATGATGTAAAATCAATTGAAGGCCTACTTAATGATGAAAAATCAGGCAACAAATATGCAGTTCAAGCCTTTTTATACGCAGCCTTATTTCAAAATAAATATCAAGACCAATATCCATCTATTCAACCTACAATTATTGGTGTAAAAGAACTGTATGACAAGAACCCTACTGATGGTAAATTTAATTATAAAGGAGAAGAGTCAATTATAAGTAAAGGCTTAATTGAAAATTACAGTGCCTTTCATGAAGAATGGGTAAACATTGTAGATCAAAAACTACATGCGATCGCAACCGGTCAGGAAGCAATCATTCAGACAGAAGATCTAAGAAAATGTGACTTTTGTGACTATCAATCGATATGTAACAAATAGTCTCATTGCTGGTGGGATCTTTAAATAATCATCTGTGTTCACTTGTTGTTATTTTAGATGTCAAGATCATACAAGATTTAATTATTTAGGTTAGAATATGGTAAGAAATAAGAATTTAATTTTCTATCTACAAAAGGTTACAAAAGAAACAATGGTTTATTAATAAGTAATACTCGTCTTTACTTACATTTGTGCAGCATGACAGAGATAGAAAAAATATTAGAAGATAGAATACTAATTTTGGATGGTGCCATGGGTACTATGATTCAAAAGCACCCACTAGAAGAAGCAGATTTTAGAGGAGATATTTTAATGGATCATAAGAGCTCGTTAAAAGGAAATAATGACCTTTTAGTTTTAACTCAACCTGATATTATTAAAGATATACATAAGACCTATTTTGAAGCTGGAGCAGATATAGTTGAAACCAATACTTTTAGTGGGACTTCAATTGCTCAGGCTGACTATAGCTTAGAGCATTTGGCTTATGATATTAACTTTTATGGTGCAAAGATTGCAAGAGAAGCAGCAGATGAAATAACTGCTAAAGAACCACATAAGCCACGATTTGTTGCAGGATCAATTGGTCCAACAAATAGAACAGCTTCTATATCTCCGGATGTAAATGATCCAGGTAAAAGGAATGTAACTTTTGATGAATTAGTTGAAGCTTATAAAGAGCAAGTTAGCGGATTAATTGATGGAGGATCACATATTTTATTAGTAGAAACTGTATTTGATACACTAAATGCTAAAGCAGCTATCTTTGCTTGCGAAGAAGTAATGGAAGAAAAAGAAGTTGTTTTACCTATTATGGTTTCAGGAACAATTACAGATGCAAGTGGTCGAACTTTATCAGGTCAGACTGCTGAAGCATTCCTAATATCTACCTCACACGCTCCAATATTAAGCATTGGTCTTAATTGTGCTTTAGGAGCGAAAGAATTAACACCATACTTACAAGTATTATCGGATAAAGCAGCATGTTTTATTTCAGCTCATCCAAATGCAGGATTACCTAATGAATTTGGAGGCTATGATGAATCTCCTGAAGATATGCAAGAAAATGTAAAGAAATTCTTAGATAGAAATATTATAAATATACTAGGAGGATGCTGTGGTACTTCTCCAGATCATATCAAGGCTATAGCAGAAATTGCTAAAGACTATAAACCAAGAAAAAGAGCTTAAATGGCAAATATTCCGAATTTAAAGTTAAGTGGTCTTGAGGCTTTAGAGATTACTCCAGAATCTAACTTCGTTAACATCGGAGAAAGAACTAATGTTACAGGTTCTAGAAAGTTCTTAAGGTTAATTAAAGAAGAACAATACGAAGAAGCAATTGATGTAGCTAGAGATCAAGTAGAAGGAGGTGCGCAAATCATCGATATTAATATGGATGAAGGAATGTTAGATGGTGTTGCATCAATGACTAAATTCCTAAACTTAATTGCATCAGAACCAGATATAGCTAGAGTACCAATTATGATCGACTCTTCTAAATGGGAAATATTAGAAGCAGGGATGAAATGTGTGCAAGGAAAAGGAATCATTAATTCTATTTCTTTAAAAGGTGGTGTAGAAGAATTTATTCATCAAGCAAAGACTATTAAACGTTATGGATTTGCAGCAATTGTCATGGCTTTTGATGAAGTAGGACAAGCAGATAATTTTGAAAGAAGAATTGAAATCTGTGAAAGAGCTTACAAAATATTAGTAGAACAAGTTGGCTTTCCATGCCAAGATATCATATTTGATCCAAATATCTTTCCGGTAGGTACAGGTATGGAAGAGCATAGAAAAAATGCATTAGATTTCTTTAATGCAACTAGGTGGATTAAAGAAAATCTACCAGGAGCAAAGGTTTCTGGAGGTGTAAGTAATGTATCATTCTCTTTTAGAGGAAACAATAAAGTTAGAGAAGCAATTCATTCTTCTTTCTTATATCATGCAATTAAGGAAGGAATGGATATGGGAATTGTCAACCCAACTATGTTAGAGATTTATGACGACATCCCCGAAGACTTATTAATCCATGTGGAGGATGTATTATTAGATAGAAGAGAAGATGCAACAGAAAGACTTTTAGAATTAGCTGAATCATTTAGAGGTGACGTTACTAAAAAAGAAAAAGATCTTAGTTGGAGAGAAAAAGATTTACAAGCTAGAATTACACATGCACTTGTAAAAGGAATTACAGAATTCATCGAAGAAGATACAGAGGAAGCTAGAACAAGTGTTTCTAAACCTCTAGAAGTTATTGAAGGCTTCTTAATGAATGGAATGAATGTAGTAGGGGACTTGTTTGGAAGTGGTAAAATGTTTCTTCCACAAGTAGTAAAGAGTGCTAGAGTAATGAAGAAAGCTGTAGCATACTTAAATCCTTATATTGAAGAAGAAAAACTAGCAGGTGAAAGCCAAAATGCTGGTAAAATATTGATGGCAACTGTAAAAGGGGATGTACATGATATTGGTAAGAATATTGTATCGGTAGTATTAGGTTGTAATAATTATGAAATCATCGATATGGGGGTTATGGTACCTTGTGAAAAAATTATAGAAACTGCCATCGCAGAAAATGTAGATGCTATCGGTTTGAGTGGATTAATTACGCCATCCTTAGATGAAATGGTATATGTTGCTAAAGAAATGGAAAGAGCTAATCTTGACCTTCCTTTATTAATTGGAGGAGCTACAACTTCTAAGATCCATACAGCAGTGAAAATTGACACAGAGTATAATGGACCTGTAGTGCATGTATTAGATGCATCTAAATCTGTACCTGTAGCACAAGGATTAATCTCGAAAACAAAGAAAGAAGATGTTAAATCCGAATACAAAGCATTGTATACAGATATGAGAGAAATGTATAACAAGAAGAAAGACTTCAAAACATACATTTCCATTGAAGATGCACAAGCTAATAAAACAGTAATTGATTGGGATAACTATACTATTGCTAAACCTAAGTTTATAGGTACTCAAGTCTATGAGGATATCGATTTAGAAGAAGTGATTGAATATATAGATTGGACACCATTCTTTATCACTTGGGATTTACATGGTAAATATCCTGCAATCTTTAAAGATGAAGTTGTTGGAGATGAAGCAAAGAAATTATTTGCTGACGCACAATCTTTACTAAATGAAATCGTTTCTAATAAATCCATTCAGATCAATGCTATTGTTGGTTTATTTCCAGCTAATGCAGTAGGAGATGATATCGAGATTTATACAGATGAAACAAGGGAAACTAAAAGAACTACGATCTTTAATATTAGACAGCAAATTAGGAAAGCAAGTAAAAAAGCGTCCTTATGTCTTTCTGACTTTGTTTGTCCTAAAGACAGCGGTAAAGTTGATTATATTGGCTCGTTTGCTGTAAATGCCGGAATAGGAGTTAATACACTTTGCAAGCAATATCAAGCAGATGATGATGACTATAAAGATATTATGGTAAAAGCAATTGCTGATAGATTTGCAGAAGCAACAACAGAGTTAATGCACGAGAAGATTAGAACAGAGCTTTGGGGGTATGCTTGTGAAGAATCATTTTCTAATGATGAATTAATCAAAGAAAAATATACTGGTATTAGACCTGCACCAGGTTATCCAGCATGTCCAGATCACACACAGAAAGACGTGATTTGGAAAGAGTTATTAAATCCTACAGAAACAATTGGATTAAACATTACTGAAAGTTATGCGATGTATCCTACAGCTGCAGTAAGTGGTTTCTATTATAGTCATCCTGCTAGTAAATACTTTGGTATTGGAAAAATAGAGAAAGATCAGGTAGAACAATTAGCAGAAAGAAAAGGAGTAGAAGTACGTGAAATTGAGAAATGGCTGAGTCCTAATTTAAATTATTAAAACACTCTAACAATGTTAAATCCAAATGAAATATCTCCTTTGGACCAATCACCCAATGCTTCTGTTAAAAAAGCTGCGTCATTACTAGCTCTCGAGTTAGTAAATAAGAGTTGAAATACATGTCCTCCTGTTTCTATATCAACACCGATAGTAAATGGGTTAAAATAGAGCGATGCTGAACTTTTACTAAAATTATAGGCATAGTCCATATTCAAGCTCATTCTTTTGGTAAATTTATATCTTCCACCTAGGGCAATGAGATATTGATTCCAAATATTAGCTTTGGTGTAATTTAAATTAATAAAATTCTGACGAACATATGTAGGCGCTAATTCAATGGATAGCTTTGGAGAAAATCTTTTAGCTATTAATAATTGAGTGGAGTAGGCCATTCTATCATAAAACACTAAAGTAGGATATTGAATTTTACTCAGAAGAGTATTAATATCTATGCTTGTGTAATAAACAATGCTTAAAGGAGCTACAGAGGACTGCCTCAATAAACCATATTTAAGGGCTCCAGAATATGTTTTCTCATAGCTATCTCTGCTAATACTAACTTGCAAATTATTACACAATCCATATAGTAATTGAATCTTTGTATTAGCCTGGTCTAATCCGTAAAAATCGTGAATACCTCCTTTTACCGAGCCAAAGCGATGAGCTACAACCATATAAAGTTCATTGGCTGCAACAATCTTAGTAGACTGGAGGTTACCAATTTGTAGAGCTTTAAATGCTGGACTCTCAAATATCACCTCCTCTGAACTAAGTTCATCTAATTCAGCTAAAAGGTCATTGTCTTGGGCAGGCAAGGCAATAAAAGCCATTAGCATTATATGTAAAAGGGTAAGACCGTTTATTTTATAATTATACATTGATTTAATTTAATTTCCATTAATAATTCATCAAAACCTATCATTTTCCCTTTTATCTTGATAAGCATATTGTCTTTGAGGTCTTCAAGCAATAGTGGGTTTTCAAACTGACAATATATATTGCCATTGAGTACTATGCCATCTTTTTCAATACTAGTAATATTTCCCTCAATTTCAATTACTTCTTGAAACCATATAGCAATATTTTTATCCGCTAAATTGGAAAAATCTTCAGCAGAACCGCTAAATTTTGCCTCAATATCGCTAGCTTTTTGCGGTTTTGCGGTTAAAAGCATATTAATATACCAACCCAAGCTTATGGAAAGCACAAATAAGATTACAGTAATAATTAACTTACTTTTTTTCATTAAGCTCATAATTTAATAGGATTTCAATTTCACTTGCTATTTTATCTTTAACAATTACCGGTATATTTATATCAAAGTCTTCAGGTTTAATCCAAAAGCTTGCTTTTACATTTAACTTATTGCTTTCATTCTTGATAAAAACTTTTGTTGTAATGGGTTTTTCTATGTCTCTAATTGTAAGACTGCCCTGTAGTTGAAAGCTGTCTTGCACATTATGTTTATGGAGTGAAAAAGACTCTAATTTACCCTTAAAAACACCTTTAGGAAAAACTTCACTTTCTATGTAGTTTTCATTGAAGTGTTCTTGCATTAAAGCATTTTTAAATTCAAAGGCAGCCATAAATACTTGTGCAACGACCTCATTTGTTTCGATATTGAAAATAACTGTTGTGCTTTTATTTGTAGCCTCTACGGGTTCAAATGCATCTTTTGAACCTTTAAAAGCTGTATTACCTGAGCGTGTGTAGTATTTTTGGGCTTTACAAAGTGGAGTACTAAGGCATAATATTAATACTAGTAGTAATTTGTTCATATTTACTTAATTTTCTTGACAGCTATTTATATGTCATATAAAACAATAAAGAACCTTTAATAGCCTACAGGATTTATATACTGGGTATAATTATTTCATCTGAATATAATAAACATCTTTAATAATGAAGTTAATATATTATGGTATTATTAATGTCTTGGCTGTTTAGTACTTGGCTTTTATTAGAAATGTAGAACTACTCAACTTTATACTATTTAACATAATATTAATTATAAGACAATAGTGTTTGTACAGATTTATTTGAGAAATATTTATTCTAAATTCTGTCCACAGCAGTTATTTAGAATCGATATTAGATAACTTAGATTTCTAAAAGATAAAAATAAAGGGAATTCTAAGAACTCCCTTTATTTAAAAAAAACTGTACTATTTTACTGGTTTTAATTTTTCTCAGAATTCATTCTATTTTTTCTTGCATCAATAAAACTCTTTACAAAAGCAACTATTGCTACAATTGTAGTCATAATCATCAATAAAACTCTAACCACAGCGCCACTATCACCACGATCCATAGCACCTAGTAATGGCTTTATTAGACCGAATAAAATAATCAAGGTTAGAAGAACAACTATATGAGCAATTACCTTATTTTCATTCTTAACACCTTTGTTAAGTAATATAATAATTGCTCCAACAAAAGTTGGAATTAATGCCGTAATTGAAGGAGTATCTGAAGAGAGATAACCCCATAATGATAAGATTATTAATGTTAAACCATTTGATAGACTTGCTATATTTGCTTTCATTTTAATTTATTTAGGGTGAAATTTAAAGGGTAAAGTTAATACTTAATTTAAAGCATTTAAATATTAGTCTTAGACTTCTTTATTTTTTAGATGATGAAAAGTTATGGATAATATTATGAAGTGTTGATATAACATTATCGCATGGAGGAAGTAGGTTTTTAATGCCTTCTTCGGTCTGAAACTCAAATTTCTGAGACTGTCTAATGTAAGGCATAAAGACTTCTATGTGTTGCATAATCTGATTAGGAATATCTTCAATTTGTTGCCTTGAGACAAATTCCGGAGGCTCTACATTTAAAAGTGAACAAGCTTGTTCAAGAAGTGCTCTAAATTCAGTATTTTTTTGATGTGTGAGATGATATGTCTTTCCTATTGATTCTTTCTGACTTCCTATGGCTAACATTTTATTTACAAAATTATTTACAGGAATAATGTTTAGTGAAGCATCAGAATCAATGGGTAATTTACATAGTAGGTTTCTAGATAGTAAAATAATAAACTTATATATAATGCTGCTTGCAGCTAGATTTCCTGTTACAGAATTGCCAGAAACAATTGACGGTCTATATATAGTGTATGGAATATTTTCTATTTGGCTAAAGAGTAATTCTGCTTCAAATTTTGTTTGTTCGTAAGTGTTGTTAAATGAACGCTTTTCATTTTTTCTTAGTTGTCTATTCACATAGGCTGTGCTTATGTGATGAAATCTTTCAAATTTTAAACCTGCTTTTTGAGCAAGTGACAAACAAGTTTTGGTTCCCTCAACATTAATATTATATGCCTCCTGGTAGGGTAAGTTAAATTTTATGGTTGCAGCTGTATGGTAAATAACATTTATTTTTTGAGCTAAATCCTCAAATTTATCAATACCTAATCCAAAATATACTTTATCTAACTCACCTTCAATAGTGAAAATTCTTGAACCAACTAGATGCTTATGTTGTCTAAAGATCTTCTTTATTCGCTCTGTCGCGGACTGATTATTTCTGGCTCTCACTAAAAGAAATAACTGGTTTGTAGTTTTTGTAATGAGTTCGTTAACTAAATACTGACCTACAAAACCTGATGCACCGGTAATAAAAATATTCTGCATAATCGTTGTTTGTGCATTAAAGTTGCATGAAGTTTCAAAGATAGCAAAATACTATGAATTGTGATGAGAAAATTATTGACATGAATACTTTAGAACATCAAGTAAAAGTATATTTCAAAAACAATAAACTGCTGGGTGTGTTTTGACCTAAATTAAAGTTTAACGCCAATAACACAAATGTCATCAACTTGTTCCTCACTACCTTTATACCTTATAAACTCCTCCTCTACTGCTTTTTGCTGATCAATCATAGGTTTGTTATTTATAGACATTAAGAACTTTTTAAATACCCTAGGCTTGTATTTTTTGCCTTTAGGCCCTCCAAACTGATCTTGATAACCATCAGAAAACATATATATACTATCCCCTTTCTTTAGTTGTAGGCTGTGATTTGTAAATGGTTCTCTAGCAAAATACTTACCTATAGGCTGAGGGTCAGCATTGATTTGATACAAGTTTATCGAACCATCTGTGCTTTCTAGATTAACTTCATACCCATCAGATCG
>JBELBA010000087.1:0-9276 GCA_042095635.1 Chitinophagales bacterium | reverse complement strand
TGTATAATGGAGTAGAATGCTCTCTTTGATTACTTCTTTCTGTCTGTGTTCTTATTGCTAAAGTTTCTAAATGCTGCTTATCTGCCATTTCTATTCTATTTCATAAGACCATGAGATCTCTGCTGCTTTTTCAAGCATAATTGAAACTGAACAATACTTTTCCATTGATAAAGCAATTGCGCGTTCAACCTTTTTAGGATCAATATTTCCTTTAAAGATATACTTCACGTGAATCTGTTCAAAAACTTTTGGTATTTCTTCGCTTCTTTTCGAATCTACCAAAACTTTATAACTCTCAACCTCCTGTTTTTGCTTTTTTAATATGGAAAGAATATCCATCGAAGAACATCCACCAACACCCATTAATACTAATTCCATTGGACTAATACCTGGATTTTCATCATTTTCTGTTGAAGATCCATCAATAACTACTTTTGCTCCTTTATGATTCACTCCTTCCAATTTAGACTGATCATTAATTCTATCTAATTCTATTTTCATAGTTATTGATTTAAAAATTGAATAGCCATAAATGACATTAATCTAGTGCCTAGACCTAAACATTTTTCATCTACATCAAATGTTGAAGTATGAACTGGAGAAGTAATTCCCTTCTCTTCATTCTTTACACCTAATCTATAGAAGCAACCCGGAACATGATGCGTGTAATAAGAAAAATCTTCAGCCGTCATTCTCATTTCAAGGTCTACCACATTTTCTTCTCCTAAAAGGTCAGTAGCCCAATCTTTACAAAGCTTTGTGACCTCTTCATTATTTATTAAAAAAGGATATCCTTTAGCAATATTTACTTCACACTCCCCTCCTAACTCTCTTGCTGCAAATTTTGCAACATCTTTAATATAACTATGAATTTGAGCACGCCAGACCTCATTCATTGTTCTTAAGGTCCCTTCCATTTTCACTTCATTGGGCACAACATTAGTTGCTCCCAAACCTTCGATCTTTCCAATTGACAATACAGTTGGCACTCCAGGTGGACTTTGCAATGGTAATTCTTTTAAAGCTAATACTATACTAGAAGCCATCTCTATAGGATCCTTAATTTTGTGTGGGAGTGCTGCATGCCCGCCCTGCCCTTTTACTGTAAAATATAATTCATCACAAGAAGCCATATACATACCAGATCTAAATCCTACTTTACCAACTTCTAACTCTGGAAACACGTGCTGACCTATAATTGCAGAAGGAACTGGGTTTTGCAAAACCCCTTCTTCTATCATGACACTCGCTCCACCTGGCAATTTCTCTTCTGACGGTTGAAACAATACTCTAATCGTACCTTCAAACTCCTTCTTCAACTCATTAAGCACATACACAGCACCTAATACGCATGTCGTATGTACATCATGACCACAAGCATGCATTAAACCTTCGCGAGTAGATTTATATTCTACATTGTTCTCTTCTAATATTGGAAGTGCATCCATATCACCTCTAAGGACAAAAGTCTGCCTATCTGGATTATTCCCTTTTATTTCAGCGACAATACCTGTCTTTGCAACACCACTTTTAAATGCCACATTCCAATCCTGTAATTTAGTTTGAATGAAAGCAGAAGTTTGATATTCTTCGAATGCTAATTCGGGATATTGATGCAGATGACGCCTGATAGCGATTAATTCAGAATCGATTTTACTTGCAATAGCTTCAATCTTGTTCTTCATTCTCTTCTTTCTTCTCAATTAAATCATCAACATAGATAGAAGTTCTGACATAAACTGCTCTATCAAAATATCTCTTTAATAACTCTGCTTGTAATTTAGCTTTCCATATTCCCCATACACCTACATGATTACCAACTCGTAACAACATATAAGGTAAATTACCTTCTATAGCAATTGGCTCATTAGGGAATAACTCTAAGAATTTTGACCTTAAGGCCATCAATTCTTCAATATTGGTACTCTTTCTAATCTGTACTCGATAACCTTCTACATATGGATGTTGCTCATGGTAAACAATTCTTTTTTCCATTAAGGCTTTAAACTTATTATTGTAATGAACATTATTGAATGTTAAGGAAAGATCATCTACAGAAACACTGTCTTCAACCTGTACTTTATCTTCTACAATTTCACCAGTATTAGACAGTTTATAAACCTTCCCAACTTCTTGAGAATAAGCACATATAGAAACTAAAAAAAGTATATTTAAGACTACCTTCATTCTTCCATAATTTTAACACTAGCAGATGCTCCAATTCTATTAGCACCTGCATTAATCATAGCATTCATTTGAGCCTTGGTTTTAATTCCTCCAGAAGCTTTTAGACTAATTTTAGGCTTTAAATGAGACCTCATTAATATCAAATCCTCTAATTGAGCACCCCTACCATTAAATCCAGTAGATGTCTTTACGAAATCAACATTAATATGATCACAAATCTTACAAAGTAAAATGATCTCTTCATCCGTTAATTCACTAGATTCAATAATGACCTTTAACACCTTAGATTGATCGTGACAAATTTCATTAAGTGCTAATATATCTTGCTCTACAGTTTCAATATCATGAGACTTTAATGCTGCAATATTTGCAACCATATCAATCTCATCACAACCTTCTTGTAAAGCGATTTTAGTTTCTAAACTCTTAACTAAGGTCTTTTGATACCCCATAGGAAAGCCAATAACCGTTGCTACTTTCACCTCTGATTTACCTAATAATCGAACTGCTAATTGCACCCAATGAGGCGGTATGCATACTGCCTTAAATTTATATTTAATTGCCTCTTTACAGATTAATTCAACATCTTCTTTAGAAGTATCGAACTTTAATATAGTATGGTCAAAATAGCTAGCAATATTTTCCATGACAATGTTTGTATTTCATTCCACTACCACATGGACAATCTTCATTCCTTCCCACTTTAGGAGCCGCTTTAATAGGAGCCTGCTTTGTAGCTACGTCACCTGCAGCTAGAGCTTGACCTTCATTTCTTGAAGTCACGAGTTCAGGCTCATCTTCATGTTCGATCGTTTCAGCGTCTTCCACTTCATTTGGATTCTGCTTTAATATCTCACCTTTAAAGATGAATGATGCACTTTCTCTATTTAACTTAGAAAGCATATCCCTAAACAAATTAAAGGCCTCTTTCTTATAGATTAATAAAGGATCTTTCTGCTCATAAGTAGCATTATTCGCAGATTGCTTCAACTCATCCATTTGTCTTAAATGATCTTTCCAAGACTCATCTACTAATGATAATGAAACTGCTTTTTCAAAGTCCTTAATGATTGATTTTCCTTGACTTTGGTATGCATTCTCTAAATTTGAAACTATTTGAATAATCTTCTGACCATCTGTAAAAGGAATCACAATATTTACGATCTGACTTCCTCTAGTCTCATACACATCCTTGATTACAGGAAATGCTTGTTGAGCTATTGAAACCGATTTTTCATCATACTTGCCTAATACCGTATGATAGAATCTATCAGAAAGGTCATTCAAATTTGTCTTTAGGAAAGCTTCTTCTTCGGTTTGTACATCAATACCAAACCACTTTAAAGCTTCTAATTTAAAACCTGTATAATCAGAAGCCATTTGATAAGAGTGAACTAATTCAGCACCTAAATCATAGAATGCATTGTTAAGGTCTACAGATAACATCTCACCAGAAAGTGCATGTTTCCTTTTCTTATAGATCACTTCTCTTTGCTTATTCATGACATCATCATACTCTAGCAATCGCTTTCTTACACCAAAATTATTCTCCTCCACTTTCTTTTGCGCTCTTTCAATAGAATTAGAGATCATTTTATGTTCTAAAACTTCTCCTTCCTTGTAGCCAAGTCTATCCATTAACTTGGCAATTCTGTCAGAACCGAATAATCGCATTAAATTATCTTCTAAAGAAACATAGAATTGTGTAGACCCTGGATCTCCTTGTCTACCTGACCTACCTCTTAATTGTCTATCAACCCTTCTAGAATCATGTCTTTCTGTACCAATAATAGCTAAACCACCAGCAGCTTTTACCTCATCTGAAAGTTTAATATCCGTACCTCTACCAGCCATATTGGTTGCAATGGTTACAGTTCCTGACTTACCAGCTTCAGCAACAACATCTGCCTCTTTAGCATGTTGTTTTGCATTTAATACCTGATGTTTGATCTTTCTCATCTTCAGCATTTTAGATACTAATTCTGAAATCTCAACATTGGTTGTACCCACTAATATCGGTCTTCCTGCTTCTTGTAATCTAACTACTTCATCAATGATAGCTGTAAACTTCTCTCTCATTGTTTTATAAACTAGATCATTCTTATCGTGCCTTGCAATTGGTTTATTAGTAGGGATTACAATTACATCTAATTCATAGATTTCCCAAAACTCTCCAGCTTCTGTTTCTGCAGTACCAGTCATACCAGATAACTTATGATACATTCTGAAGTAATTCTGTAAAGTTACAGTAGCAAAAGTTTGTGAAGCAGCCTCAACAAACACGCCTTCTTTTGCTTCAATGGCTTGATGCAGACCATCAGAATATCTTCTTCCATCCATGATACGACCCGTATTTTCATCTACGATCATCACTTTAGATTCCATCACTACATACTCTACATCTTTCTCGAATAATGCGTAAGCTTTTAAAAGTTGATGGACAGAATGTACACGTTCTGTTTTAATTGCAAAATCTTTAAAAAAAGCATCTTTAGCTTTTACCTTATCTTCATCAGAAACATCAGACTTATCTATATCAGTTAAAGCTGCACCTAAGTCATCCATTATAAAGAAATTAGGATCTTCTGATTCTCCAGTCATCATCTCAACACCTTTCTCTGCAAGGTCTACTGAGTTGTTCTTTTCTTCGATAACAAATAATAATTCTGCATCTACTTCAGGCATTCGTTTAGCTTGCTCTTGTAAAAACTTATTCTCTGTCTTCTGAAGAATCTGTCTAATACCTGGCTCTGATAAAAATTTAATTAAAGCCTTTGCTTTAGGTAAAGATCTATGAGCTCTTAAAAGTGCCAACCCACCTTCTTCTTCATTTCCATCCTTTAACTTTGCTTTTGCTTCTGTTAAGAATGAATTATGTAATTTCTTTTGCTCATTGTAAATACGTTCAATTCTTGGCTTAAGTCCTTCATACATCTGATCATCTCCCTTTGGAACTGGCCCAGAAATAATCAATGGTGTTCTTGCATCATCAACTAACACAGAATCTACCTCATCTACCATTGCATAGTGTAACTTTCCTTGCACTAACTCATCTGTATTTCTTACCATATTATCTCTTAGGTAATCAAATCCAAACTCATTGTTAGTACCGTATGTAATATCAGCAGCATAAGCTACTTTTCTTTCGTCAGAATGTGGTTGATGATTATCAATACAACCTACAGATAGTCCTAAGAATTGATGTATAGGTCCCATCCACTCCATATCTCTTCTAGCCAAATAATCATTGACTGTTACTATATGTACGTGACCACCTAAACCATTTAAGTAGGCAGGTAAAGTAGACACCAAGGTCTTACCTTCTCCGGTTGCCATCTCTGCAATCTTACCCTGATGTAATACAACTCCTCCAATCAACTGCACATCATAATGCAACATATTCCACGTTATTTCTGTACCAGCAGCCATCCAAGAATTGAAATAAGTAGCTTCCTCACCATTCACTTCTACAAAGTCTTTCTCACTAGCTAATTCCTTATCATAATCTGTTGCAGTAACTTTAATCTCTGGATTTTCTTTAAATCTTTTAGCTGTTTCTTTAACTACTGCAAATGCTTCTGGCAAAAGATCTTGAAGCACCACTTCTAAATGCTCATCACGCTTTTTAGTTAATTTTTCAATAGCAGCATAATTCGTTTCTTTATCGTTTAAAGAAACGCCGTCTGCTTCCATTTTAACATTTAATGCTGTAATCTCATCGTCAATAGACTTTAAGAATTCCGCAATCCTATTTCTAAAAATCTGCGTCTTGGCTCTTAATTCATCATTAGAAATCGAAGCTAACTTTGCATATTCTGCATTAATCTCTTCTACAAGTGGCTGAATTTCCTTGATGTCTCGTCCCGACTTATTTCCAAACAGCTTATTAATTAATCCTAACATTTATATTCTTATTTATTCTTGTTCAATACTATATAAGCAAAGATAAAGATATCTCGCTTGAATATCTAATAAAAACAGACTTAGAATCCACAGGATTAAAGCCCTAACAATATTTAACATAATCATTGCTATTACTGATTTATAAGCCTAAATATTTAGCAGCTCTGAAAGAATAATTGTACATTAGTTAGCAAGTGTATTTTAGTAGATGAAAAAACTAATTTTCATATTATTTATTCTGATTTCTCTTGGCAGCTTTGCTACGCATTATCGTGCAGGTGAAATTTCCTACAAACACGTATCAGGATTTACATATGCAATAACTGTAGTAACTTACACAAAAGCTTCAAGTACGGATGCAGACAGTGACACAATTACCGTTAAATGGGGGGATGGATCTAATGCTACACTTTACAGACAAGAGACTATTGATATCAATCAATCCGATTTAAGAATCAATATTTTCAAAATGGAACACACCTATTCTGGGCCTTCAACTTACACGATATCCATAGAAGATCAAAATAGAAATGGAGGTGTGGTTAACATTCCAGAATCTGATCAGATATCCTTTTATGTGGAAAGTACTTTAACGATAAGCCCTCAAGAATTTGGCGTCAATAATTCTCCAATATTAACTTACCCTCCAATTGATATTGCAGCCATTGATCAAATTTTCATTCATAATACAGGCGCCTATGATATCGATGGAGATAGCCTTGGTTACGAATTAGTTAATCCCAAAGGATTTAATGGACTAGACATCCCTGCTTATGAGTTACCAGATCAATTTCCGGCAGACCAGAATAATCAATTAGAATTAGATCCAATTACTGGAGATATTATATGGACAACGCCACAGAGCATTGGTCAATATAACATTGCTATTAAAATAACAGAATACCGAAACGGTATTATTATCGGTACTATGATGAGAGATATGCAAGTTACTGTGGTATCTACTTCCAATAAAGCACCTGATATAAGGCCACTTAAAGACTCTTGTTATATCGCAGGAACCGTAATAGAAGAAGAAGTAAGAGCAACAGATGACACTTACCCAGGTGATCCTTTATCCTTATACGCTTCTGGAGGTCCTTTTGAAGTTGAAATCAGCCCTGCAACCATCGAAGATATTACAGCACCATTCTCTTCCACTCTAACAGCTGGTTTTACCTGGAATTCGGGATGTTATCATATTAGAAAATCATTCTATGCTGCCAATTTTAGAGCTAAAGATTATCACATCAGACCACTAGTAGATATTGAAACTTGGCTAATAAACATTACAGCTCCTGCACCAGAAAACTTAACTGCAAATACAGAAGGTAGATCTATTATTTTAAATTGGGATGAAGAATATGATTGTGATTCGGAAGATCACTTTCAGGGTTATATCATTTGGCGAAAAGAAGGAACTACAGAGATCATCAACTCGACTTGTGAAGTAGACTTAAGACAATATGGCTACCAAGAATTAAGTAAAACAGACAGCACTACTTTTTATGATTCCAGTGCTGAATATGGAAGTGTTTATTGCTATAGAGTGCAGGCTATTTTTAGAAATGGTACATCAGCATTTCCTTATAATGAAGTTTATAGTATCCCAAGTGACCCTATTTGTTCCAATCTATCTATTAACCTTCCTATTCCTATTAATGTAGATATTATTGCTAATGCAATTGATACAGGCAAGATCTTTGTAAGATGGATTAAGCCTGCACTTTCGGACTTTGATACTGTAGCTAATAGTGGGCTATACAGGTACGATCTTTATCGATCTTCTGATTCATTGTTTAATAATCCTACGCTAGTACACACATTTCAATCTACACATTTTGACACCAGCATTGATACTAGTTATATCGATACATTGCTAAATACTAATGCTATTCAATATTATTATAGAATTGGTTTTTCTAGTAATAATAACTTCTTGGATTATGGCCCATCAGCAAGTAGTATCTCTTTAAGTTCTATTGGTACAGATCAGGAAGTTAAACTTAATTGGGCGTTCAATACTCCTTGGCATGAATACAGTTATAATATTTATAGAAAAGCTTTTAGCGAAGAAGGCTATCAACTAATTGGTCATACAGACTCATTATCTTATTCTGATACTAATGTAATTAATGAAAGAAACTATCGCTATTATATACAATCCGTTGGTAGTTATATTATCAGTGATATTGATAGCTTAGTTAATCATTCTAATATTACAGAAGTTGTTCCGGTTGATTCTGTACCACCTCCAGCACCTGAACTAAACGTAGAAAATGCATGTGAATACAATAGTAGTTCTACCTGGTCTAATAATCAATTTTATAATATACTAACATGGAATAATCCTGAAGGTCAGAAAGATATTATTGGATATGATATCTATCAAAAAAACTTAAGGAGTGATTCTTTAGCTTTAGTGCTTACGATAAATGACCCAACTATATTAAGTTACAAATTTGATAGCCTATTCTCAAGTGTGGCTGCCTGTTATGCTATTATAGCTTTTGATTCTAACAGCACTAATTATAGTGATTTAAGTAATACAGAATGTGTAGACAATTGTCCCGTATATGAATTACCAAATGTATTTACACCTAATAATGATGGCATTAACGACTTATATATCCCTATATCAGATATCAGATTTATTGAGTCCATTGACTTTAAAGTATATAATAGATGGGGAGACTTAGTCTATCAAACAGAAGATAAAAATATAGCTTGGAATGGTTTTACCATTGATAATAATAAAGCATTAGGAGAAGGTGTATACTTCTATACTTGTGTAGTATACGAAAGAAGAATTGATGGTATTATGGAGAATACCGAACACTTATCTGGTTACATTAATATATTTAGATAAAAGCACATTTATGTTTACAGGAATCATTGAAACAGTCGGTAAAATAATTAGCATCAAAGAAGATGGAACAAATAAAGATTTTGTAATCGAATCTAAGATTACCAATGAATTTAAAATTGACCAAAGTGTTGCTCACAATGGTTGCTGCTTAACAGTTGTAGCCCTGGATGATAATAAACATACCGTAACTGCAATTAAGGAGACACTAGACAAAACTAATCTAGGTCAATGGAAAGTTGGTGACATCGTTAATATTGAAAGGTGCATGCCTGCTCATGGAAGGTTTGATGGACATATTGTTCAAGGTCATGTAGATCAAA
>JBELBA010000086.1:0-9264 GCA_042095635.1 Chitinophagales bacterium | reverse complement strand
CTAGAAGTGAGTGGTTTGGAAGTATATCAAGCTACCGCAATATTTCCAACTCAGAATTTAGTTAATGACCATAATGATATGGCATTAGAAAACCTTGGAGCCAGCCTAATTGAAGCAGGCGCTGCTAGTGGAACATTTATGGTAGATATGTTTTCAACTGCAGAAGACACTATCTACTTCGAGTACAACTTCCCTGGTATGATGAGAGACGGAACAACCTTTAATAACTTAATAAAGTTACAACCAGGATCTGCCACTAACCCGAGTACTAAACAAGTTAGCTTTGATTTGACTGGTTATGTATTTGATCTTACTGGTTTAAGAAATGATACGGTCAACCATATCGGATCAACATTTAGAGTATATATAGACAGTAGCGGTAAAGTCATTACTTTATCCAAATCTGATAGTTTTAATATCATTTATAATTTCGAAAACATCCGTCCATCTTATGTTATAGGCAACATTCATGATACTGTATTTAATGTTGGACCTGCGATCAGTCATTTTAGTGCTTTCGATAATATTAGAGGTGGATTATTAAGTTTTAGCTCTTCAACAACCCAAATCAATATCACTAATGGATTGGGCGTAAAAGCAGAATTAAAAATTGATACTTTATTGGCAAGAAAAAATCAATCTAGTGTTTTATTAAATTCTGGTAAAATAGAAGATAACATTGTTATAGATGCTGCAGCATATAATGATAGTGTAGATGCATCGGTTACAACAATAATACTAAACAATAGCAATTCTAACTTTATAGATATGCTAAATCTATTGCCAGATTTATTCTTTTACAGTGCAGACGTATTTTTAAACCCTGGAGAAGATGCTAGTTTTAATCACTTTGCCTATGAAAATAGTGATGTGAGTATTGACCTCGATATTGATATTCCTTTAAATGTAAAAGCAAAAAACCTTCGATTTGCAGATACGGTAGAAATCAACTTAAATGAAAACATAGACATAAGTAGTGTAAAAGAAATCTTAATTAAGTATCAAAATACATTCCCCTTTGAAATGGATCCAAAGTTTATATTCTTAGATAGTACTTATGCACCTCAAGACAGTATTGAATTAGATGGTACTATTAAAAACAATAAGTTGGTTAATGAGATTAATACGCCAATATCAAGTAAAAAAACAGCGCTGTTTAAAACATCTAAGTATATATCCATCGTAACAGAGATAAATGCAATTAGTTCCAATGACAGATTTGTAAGTATAGAACAAGATCAGTTTTTAACTATTCAGCTGCTGTTTGATACCGAAATTGAATTAATTAAATGATACCAATTAGATGCACCATACTGCTTTTATTAACCTGTTTAACTTTTCTGGTTAATGCTGCTAAAGACAGTATTGAAGTTATGGGTATGAATAATAGATATAGTGCAGAAATCAACTATAACAAAGCTTCTATTTCTAATTGGCTTCCCTTCTTTTTATACAAAGACTATATCCTTGGAAGCGATGTATTTGAATTGGTTCAAATCAATGAACAGTTCGAAAAAATTAATCACAAATATGCTTTAACCGATTACCGTGAAAGCATCGGTGGAGAAATTCGAATTCCTTTGAAGAAAAATATAGGTCTAAGTTTAAGCGCTTCAGAAAATTTGATGATTCAATCCAGATTAGAACAATCTTCCATCAATTCGCTAATTAATCAATCTACAGATTATTATAATCAGACAATGGATTACACAGGTTCTTTTATCACCTTCTTACATTATCAAAAATTAGGAATAGGGATTTTTAAACAATACCACCAAGACACTATAAAAAAGCATTTTCAAATTCATCCAAAACTGAATTTATATATACCACACCAGTTTCTAAACGCTACTGCAAAGCATGGTGAATTATTTATATCTAACGATAATTATTATGCTATAAGCAGCAATGCTTTAATATATGGTAACAGCACGCCTTTTAATAGAGGACTAATAGATATCAATGGAATTGGTGTAGGATTAGACTTAGACTTTTCATGGTATTTTGAAAACGATTATCAAATAGACATACAGTTTAGAGATATAGCACTTATCTATTTCTTTAACAATTATCACTTCTTAAGTAATCATGAAATCACTTATGATGGATTAGATTTATTTACTACTTCATCCGGAGGTTATAATCAGATAAATGACTACAGAGACACCTTAGGAATCATAGATACCAATACTTCTTATTCTTATCAATTCCCTAGTTCATTTCTTTTAAAGTTTAAAAAACAAATCAACGAGGAATGGACTTATACTTTTGCTGCTTCAAATTACTTCAGATATAATGTACCTATGGCCATTGATATCAAATTCACTCAAATATATAGAGCAAACTTACATTTTCAATATGGAATATATGCTGGAGGATTTGGAGGAACACAAATTCAATTAGGTGCTGTCTATAAATACAAGGATTGGCAGCTTTCTGTTCAAACCTTCAATTTAATCTTTGACCAAGCACATTCCTTTGGCCTACAAACCATTTTAAAGAAAGATTTTTAGTAAAAAAAACAGTACTTTTAACAAAATTTTAGCAGATGTCAATTACCAAAGAACAAGTAATACATGCTTTAAGTCATGTTGATGAACCAGACCTAAATAAAGATTTGGTGACATTAAACATGATTGAAGATGTTAGAATCGAAGGAAAAGAAGTTGCATTTTCAGTTGTCTTAAGTTCACAAGAAAGTCCTTCAAAGGATATGATTTACAATGCTTGTGTTGGTGCCATTCATCATTTTATTGATAAAGATATTGATGTTAATGTACATATGACCTCAAGAGTATCTTCGATCAACGATAATAGAGAAAATATGCTGCCTGCTGTTAAAAATGTTGTAGCAATTAGTTCTGGTAAAGGTGGTGTTGGAAAATCTACTACTACTGTTAATTTGGCTTTCGCATTAGCAAGAGAAGGTGCAAGAGTTGGTATTATTGATGCCGATATCTATGGGCCATCTATACCAACTATGGTTGGCTTAGCAGATCAAAGACCAGGCGTAGATGAGATTAATGGTAAACAATATATCGTTCCATTAGAAAAGCACGGTATTAAAGTCATGTCTATTGGTTTTATGGTTAGAGAAGATCAGCCAGTTGTATGGAGAGGACCAATGGTTTCTAAGGCATTAAATCAGTTTTTCTCTGATGTATATTGGGGAGAATTAGATTACTTGTTAATAGACTTACCTCCAGGAACAGGAGATATTCAATTATCATTGGCAACTTCAGCACCAATAACGGCAACTGTTGTTGTTACAACTCCGCAAGAAGTTGCACTAATTGATGTAAAGAAAGCGATAAGCATGTTCCAATTAGAACAGATTCAAATTCCTATATTAGGAATCATAGAAAATATGTCTTGGTTTACGCCTGAAGAGTTACCAAATAACAAGTATTTCATTTTCGGAGAAAATGGAGGTAAAAAATTAGCAGAAAAATTAGATTTACCATTACTTGGAGAAATTCCATTAGTGCAAGGAATTAGAGAAGGCGGAGATTATGGAAGTCCTATTGTATTAGAAGATGGTCATCTGGCAGCAGAAGCTTATAAATCAATGGCAGACAAATTTGTAGAGCAGGTTGTAATATTAAATGCAAAAGAAGTTCACGCAGCAGAATTATAGATTATGACGATCACTCAGAGAGTAGAAAATGCTTTAGAAAGTATTAGGCCTTATCTTAAAGAAGATGGAGGGGATGTTGAAATCTTTAGTATAGATGCAGATTACAATCTAACACTTAGATACTTAGGTGCATGTGAATCTTGTAAGATGAATACCTTTACATTAAGAACTGGAATTGAAGAAACAGTAAGAAAACAAGTTCCAGAAATTAAAAATATTGAAGCGGTTAACGCCATTGAAATAGATTAGCATGAACAGAGCCCAACTCGTAGATCAAATTAAAGCTAAGCAATCATTCTTATGTGTTGGTTTAGATACAGATATCAGCAAAATCCCAAAACACTTATTAAATACAAAGAATCCAATATTAGAATTCAATAAACAAATTATTGATGCTACTAAGGATTATTGTGTGAGTTATAAATTGAACATTGCATTCTATGAATGTTTAGGAGCAAAAGGATGGGAAATACTAGAAGAGACTTTAAAGTATATTCCTAAAGACATCTTTACCATATCTGATGCTAAAAGAGGTGATATTGGCAACACATCCAAAATGTATGCCAAAGCCTTTTTCGAAAACATGGATTTCGATTCTGTTACTGTTGCACCTTATATGGGAGAAGATAGTGTTAGTCCTTTCTGGGAGTATGATAACAAATGGGTAATACTGTTAGCATTAACATCTAATAAAGGTGGTGATGATTTCCAAAGAGTTGAAGATGCTAATGGACCTTTATATAAGCAAGTCATTGAAAAATCTGCAACTTGGGGAAGAAGAGATAATTTAATGTATGTTGTAGGAGCTACTAGACCAGAAATGTTTAAAGAAATTAGAGCAATTGCTCCAGATCACTTCTTATTAGTACCTGGTGTCGGTGCACAAGGAGGAACTTTAGCAGATGTATGCAAATATGGTTTAAATAATGATATCGGATTATTAATAAACTCTTCTAGAGGAATCATTTATGCAGGAAGCGATGAAGACTTTGCCAAAAAAGCTGGTGAAGCGGCCAAAAAATTACAATTAGATATGGAAACATACGTAGCCCAACTGTCGTAGATTCGAAAAAGTTTTTATTACTTAATCTTTTGGCTATTAGTCTAGAAACAATTACCTTTATTACTTAATATATTGTTACGAATAACATCAAAATAAATATTATGAGAAACGCTTTTAGCGCATTGGTATTAACTTTAATCGTAATCAGTCCGGCATTCGGACAGAAGTTACAAATGGAGGCTTTAAAAGAAAAAGAGCCTTATTTCACTTTAGAAGATGCGATGAAAAATCCGAACAGAGTTTTCAGATTAAATTTATCTGGTAAGAAATTATCAGAAGTTCCACCTGAAATCTTTAATTTCCCCAACATTCAGGAATTAGATTTATCACAAAATAATATTACTGTTCTTCCTGAAGGTTTAGAAAGAATTAAGTTTTTACAAATGCTTAATTTAAGTCAAAACAAAATTGACTCAATAACACCTAAGATTTCTCAAATCACTCACCTAAAAGTTTTAAATCTATCCTATAATAAGTTAGAAGCGCTGCCTAAAGAATTAGGTGCATGTAAATTCTTGAGAGAAATTAACTTTCAAGACAACAAGCTAAGAGCTATTCCTGCTGAGTTAGGAAACTTAACCGAGTTAAGAAAGTTAACTTTAACATTTAACAAAATTAGAACTATACCTAACGAAATTGGAAGATTAGAAAAATTAAGTCATTTATATCTTTCTCATAATAAAGTTTCTATTCTTCCAGAAGAAATTGGTGGATTATCTAAATTGATTCAATTAGACCTTTCTAATAATAGATTAGAAAAATTACCTACTGGTGTAAGCAACCTTTCTAAATTGAAGGTTTTAAACATTGCAAACAACAGATTAAAAGATATTCCTGCTCACATTTATGGAATGAAGAAATTAGAAGAGTTATTCGCTTCCAATAATCAAATTCAATCTGTACCTGTAGAGATCTCTAACTTGAAAGTATTAAAGTACTTAAACTTATCATCTAACCAATTAACTAGCTTACCTACAGAATTAGCTAACCTTGGAAACTTAGATTATATCAACTTAAGTTATAACCAATTTGAAAAAATACCTGGTGCTGTCTACAAATTAAAGAAGTTACAATGGTTATATATGTGGAATAATAAGATCAAAGAAATATCTCCAGATATCGCTAATTTAAAAGATCTTGCATTCTTAAACTTAATTGGTAATAACATCAGTGCATTACCAAAAGAGATTGGTGATCTTAAGAAATTACAAGAGTTGTACTTAAGTATTAACCAATTAAAGGATATCCCAAAAGAAATTTGTGTATTGGCTAACTTAGAGTTCTTATTCTTAAGTTATAATGAAATCACAACTGTACCTAAAGAAATCGTTAAGCTTCAAAACTTAAAAGGATTATACTTAAAAGGTAATAAGATTGAAAAACTAGATCCTATCGTTTGTCAATTAAACATTAATGATATTGATTTAGAAAACAATCCATTAAGCGATCTTCCAAAGGAGATGGACAAAATGTCTAACCTTAGAAAGCTTAACTTAACAGATACTAATATGTCTAAAGAGTTAATCGGAAAATGGATGATGAAATTATCTGGTAACAGAGTTAAAATCAAATATTAATCTTTAATTAGATTTTAAATAAATTAAGAAAGTCCCAACCTAAAAGTTGGGACTTTTTTTTGATTAATAATTTAGATAGATACAATTAAAAAAATGAATTGTATCAAAACTAATGCAATTAAAGTGCTTGTCTACAATGCTTCATGGGTAACCAATTGCTCAAGATCTAGTATAAATTATTAAATTGTAAGAAACTAGTCAATTGTTATTAGAAGAATCCAATAGAATATTTAGGAACAAGTACTTCATCAAAATATACATCTGCTTTCTTTTGATGGGTGTGGCCATGGGTGTTGGTGTATTTGGTTTTATGTTCATTGAGGACTATAGCTTCCTAGATGCATTGTATATGACAGTAATCACTATCTCTACGGTAGGATTTAGTGAGATACATCCATTATCTGCAGAAGGAAGAGCTTTTACCACTATTCTAATTATAACTAACATTGGGGTGTTCTTCTACTCTATTACTACAATTACTAGTTTTTTGGTAGATGGAGAATTTCAGAAATTTTTAAAAATGCATAAGGTGAATAAAGAGATTGGAAAATTAGAAAATCACGTTATCGTATGTGGGTTTGGTAGAAATGGAATGGAAGTATGTGAAGAGCTAGCAGCAACTAACGTTAGATTCATTGTTATAGAAAATGATGAAGCAGCCATTAAAGAAATGCAAGAAAGAGGTTATTTATGGATTGAAGGTGACGCAACCAATGACGATACGCTTCATTCGATAAAATTAGAACAAGCTAAAGCAATCATTACTACATTACCTAAAGATGCAGATAACGTATTTGTGGCCTTAACAGCTAAAGAAATTAACCCTAATATTGACGTTATATCAAGAGCAAGTTTGGATGCATCAGAAACAAAGTTAAGAAGAGCTGGTGCAGATCATGTAATTATGCCAGAGAAGATTGGAGGAGAGCATATGGCTAGATTAGTCACTAAGCCAGATATCATGGACTTCATCGCTTTAATTACTGGTCAGGAAGAAATTAATGGCACAAAAATGAATATCGAAGAATTTGGTTTCGATAATATGCCTATAGGTGAAAAACGTTCTATTATTGAATTAAACATTCGTAATAAAACAGGCGCTAATGTAATTGGAATTAAGGATGAAAAAGGATTTCATGTTAACCCATCTTCAACTTATGTAATTGATAAGCACTCTAAACTTATTGTTTTAGGAACTGACGAATCAATTTTAAAGTGTAAGAACTTATTTTCTAATCATTAGACCCTAAATGCCTCATTTGTCTGTAATGAGAAGCTAAAGCTCCGACAAACGTTGGCTTATAGTTATAAGGTAAATTGTTCTTTTCTAAAAAGTCAATCATAATGCTACTAATATTTGCATAGTGCACTCTAGAGATATGAGGGAAAAGATGATGTATTACTTGGTTATTTAAACCGCCAGTAAACCATGCAACAATCTTATTTCTAGGATTAAAATCACTTGTAGTTACTAATTGGTGAACCATCCAATCATTCATTAATTCTTCCGGGTAGTCTGTATCCTCTACAACATGTGCTAATTGAAATACTGTAGCTAAGTATAATCCAATCGTGGCTTGATAAATAACGAAACCAGTTAATACTTGCCAAATTGCTATATCCATTACTAAAACTGGAGTTAAAACTGCATAAGCCCAATAAAATATTTTAGAAAATAAGATAATTCTAAACTCTTTCTTTTGGTCTTTCTTTTTAATATGACCTTGTTCTGAAAACTCTTTGTGTTGTCTAAAGTCTTTAAAGGTTACCCAATTTAGGTGTAACATACCAAATAACAACCAAGTGTATATATGCTGAAATCTATGAAAAGACTTACGCTCTTGCAGAGGGCTCATTCTTAACAAACCTCCACTATCAATATCTCTATCAACCCCAGCTACATTAGTGTGCTTATGATGAATTACATTGTGTTGCACTCTCCAGTTATTTGTACTTGCACCAAATAGGTTAAAGAACAAACCGAATCTTTTATTCCACTTTTTATTACTAAATGCAGACATATGAACAGCATCATGAAGAATATTCATATTACATAATGCATGGAATACTCCTATTACGATACATAATGGTATTTTAAAAACTAAAGGAATTGGAGCAAATAAAATTGATAAATAACAAGTTAAATACCCCACAACAATCACTATTGCAGATGCTAAGAACTTTGCATTACCGTTTTCAGAAATTTTATTTTCCTTAAAATACTTATCTACTTCTTTCCTTAAAGCTAGAAAATGATTGACTTTTACTTTCTTTTTAATTCTAGGTTCTATTAGCGTATCTGTATCCATGCCACAAAGGTACGAATAAAGATGAAATAAAACTGAGCTTTAAACTACTATCCATAAAACTATAATCAAGACTTAATAATCGAGATCGGTAAATTATTATCTTAGTCTAGAAAAGAGGAGAAAAAAAGGGAGAAAAAAGTGCTCAGAAGGGGACTTGAACCCCTACAGCCGAAGCCACCGCCCCCTCAAGACGGCGTGTCTACCAATTCCACCACCTGAGCATGCAATAAAGATAATGCTAATTATTATTTTGCACTAATTAATCTAATAAATTTGTCTAATACATTCATTGAAATAAAAAAGGCTAGTGCCAATAATTTAAAAGAAGTTTCTTTAGCTATCCCTCATCACCAATTAATTGTTATTACTGGCGTTTCAGGATCTGGTAAATCTAGTTTAGCTTTTGATGTATTAGCAAAGGAAGGACAAAGAAGATACTTTGAAACCTTACCAAGTTTTGTAAGGAACTACCTAGGAAAATTTGCTAAACCAGCTGTTGAAAGTATTAATGGCCTCTCCCCTGTTATAACAGTTGCTCAAAAAACTACCGGCATCAGTATCAAATCAACTGTAGGGACGATGTCCGACTTGTACAGTTATTTAAGATTATTATTTGCAAGATGTGGTACAACTACAAAACCGATTAAACTTTCAAGATCACTTTTCTCCTTTAATAGA
>JBELBA010000085.1:0-9360 GCA_042095635.1 Chitinophagales bacterium | reverse complement strand
GAATAATAGTCAGTTTTAAATAAGAAATAATGAGTAGTTTTGAAGCAAAAAAAAAGGAGCCCGTTTGGACTCCTTTTTTTTGTACTTAATATATGTTGTAAGATTAGAACTTAACAGTCAAATTATTGTTTTCGATTGAAAACTCTCTCTTTTGATCTTCAAACGAAATCATTGAGAATGTTAAATGATAAGATCCGTTTATAGGTGTTGTATAAGTAAATTTTCCATCAAAATCTGTGTAAACTACTTCACCAGTTTCTCCAATTAACACCTCTACACCAGTCATTGGTTCGTTAGTCTCAGCATCTATAACTGCACCATTTAGTACAAACGGGATATCTTTCTCTATCTTACCATTTGCAAATAAAGTTATTGAACTCAATCCGATTAAAAATGTAAATAATAGCTTTTTCATAATTGTTAAATTTTGATAGTGTAAATCTAGAGTTAAGTTTTAATTAAAACCAAAAAAGATGATTAAGCTTCGATTATCTTAATGTTAAATCTTTGTTAATTAGATTTCTTCTACTTTATATCCAATTCCTTTAATAGTCTTAATAGTATCATCTCCAACTTTTTCTCTAAGCTTTCTAATATGTACATCAATAGTTCTATCACCTACAATTAAATTAGCTCCCCAGATCTTATTAAAGATTTCTTCTCTCTTAAATACTTTACCAGGTTTAGACAATAGTAATGTCAATAATTCGAATTCCTTTTTTGTTAAAGTAATAGGACTATCATTTAAAAGAACAGTAAACTTCTCTTGATCAATTTTTAGATTTCCATAAGAGAACTCTTTACTGTTCTCATTAGATTGATCACTTACATATTTAAACCTTCTTCTTAATAAAGCAGATATTCTAGAAACTAATACTTTAGGTCTAATAGGTTTTTTGATATAATCATCTCCTCCAATTTCATATCCTGCAATTTGAGAGTAATCTTCAGACCTAGCTGTCAAAAATGCAATAACTGTATCTTTGAATTCTTCATGTTCTCTTAACTCACGACATACTTCGATACCATCTATATCTGGCATCATAACATCTAATAAAATTAAATCGGGAAGTATTTCTTTAGCTTTTACTATGGCTTCTGTTCCATTTTCCGCGCAAAAAACTTCAAAGCCTTCTTTTACTAGATTATATTCAACAAACTCTCTTATATCTGCTTCATCATCTGCGATTAATATCTTTTTATTCTCCATTTTCTTTGAATTAACTGAATGCAATTTAAAAGGATGATTTAAACCCTGTGTTCTCAAAACATTAAGGAATTGTTAAATAATGAGAAAACGGAATTTATACATTCTAAGTGAAAACGATAATCTTAATATTAAATTAACATTGCATTAATCAAATTATAACACATCATGAGTTTCTTTGCTACAAATTAAATTACAGCGTGATGAAACACCTCATATTATTAGTTCTCATAATATCTACATTCTTTTCAGCTATAGCGCAATCAGGTGCTAAAGGAGTGGTGACAGATGGAGAAACAGGAGAGTTATTAGCTTTCGTTACTGTTGTAATACAAGGAACAACGAAAGGTGTAACAACCGATTTTGATGGAAACTATTCAATTGATTTAAGTCCAGGAACACATACGTTAGTATTCTCTTATATTTCTTATGAGAATAAAGAAGTTGAAGTAGTTGTTACTGAAGGAAGCTTTAATAAAATAGATGTGCAAATGGGCGAGTCTTCATTTATGGCCGAGACAGTAACAATTGTTGGACATAAAACTAAGAACGATGAAGCTGCAGTAATTGAAGAAGCAAAGAAAGCGGAAGTTGCAGTATCTGCTACCTCTTCTGAAGAAATGCAAAAGAAAGCAGTTAATAATGCACAAGATGCTGTGAAAACAGTAACGGGGGTTGCAGTAGATCAAAGTGGCGATGTTAATGTTAGAGGAATGAATGCTAGATATATTAGTGTTGGAATTAACGGAATGGTAATTCCTGGTACAGATCCAGAAAAGAATAGTGTTCAAATTGACTTAATACCTACTAGCTTCTTAAATAGTGTTGCTGTATCAAAAACATTCTCACCAGACCTACCAGGTAACTCAACAGGTGGTGCTATCGATATTAGGTTAAAAGATATTCCAAAAGAAAGATTTTTTAAAGTTAAAGCTGGTGTTGGTTTTGATGAAGTGTCTACTTTCAACCCTAATTACTTATCATACAATGGTGGTTCTATGGATTGGTTAGGTTATGATGATGGAACAAGATTGATTCCAGAGGAATTATCAGATCAGCCTTTCTATGCAGAAAATGGAGATACTACTTTAGTTTTAACAAAGAATGCAGCGATTAAAGCAAGAAGAAATGATTCTATTGCATCTTATGTAGATGCAGCAGCAAAGAGTATTTCTAATCAAATGGTTGGACATAATGTAATGGCTCCAATTAACAGATCTATCTCTATCTCAATGGGTGATACTTTCCATTTAGGGAAAAGCGGTAATCATACAAGATTATTAGGATTGATTGGTGGTTTATCCTATAGAAACAAATATGAGTACAGAGAAGGAATTGCAGGTTCTTGGGAATGGTTGGGAGAAGATGCAGAAGGTTTAAATGAAAACTTCATTTTACAAAGTAAAGAAGGTAGAGAAACACCTAACTTAAATTCAATTGCTATAGTTTCATTCGAACCATGGGATAATCATAAATTCGGAGGAAATATAATGTATAACCATAGTGCAATTAAATCTGCTAGAACATTAGAAGGAAAGTTTCCATCAATGATTTCTAATGGTAATAGTGTTTATCATTCTAATACCATTTCATTTATGGAAAGAAGTATGATCAATGCACAGTTTATGGCTGACCAAACTTTTGGTACTGGAGATTCTGCTTTAGTGAAGAATGTAAATGTCAAATATGCAGCTAACTATTTTGACTTTGTTCAAGATGAACCAGACTTAAGGTTCTTCTCTTTTGATGTTGATGCAGTAGATTCTTCTTTCTATATTTCTAAATCTGAATATACTGTTCCTTCGCATTACTGGAGAAACTTACATGATGTACAACAGCAATATAAGGCTGATATTAAAATTCCTTTCTATCAAGGGAATAAAGACAAGAAGGACCTAAAGGATTATATAAAGTTCGGTACTTTATATTCTGGAAAGACTAGAGACTTTAGTGAGCAAACATACTATGTAGAAAATAGAAACATGCAAACAGCATTAACTGAAGTGAATGGAGATGCTGATGTCTTTTTTGCAGATTCTAGTATGGGAGTGGTATCTAAAGATAATGGTTCTAATAGCATAGGTAACTATGTAGAAGATCAAACTGATATAGGAAATAGCTACACTGGTATATCTAATATTTTTGCTAACTATGGAATGCTTTCTTTTAGTCCCACTAAAAGATGGAAAGTAATTGGAGGTGTAAGAATGGAGAATACATTTATTACTACTAAGAGTTTAGACACAAACAACTTAAGTGACACAGTCGATGTGACTGACTTCTTACCAGCTATTAATATGATCTTTGGATTAGATTCTGCAGAGAAATGGAAATTAAGAATATCAGTTTCTCAGACAGTAGCAAGACCAACAATGAGAGAGACAGCACCATTCTCTTCTTTCCAATTCATCGGAGGTCCAATTTATGTAGGTAATCCAAGTCTTAGAAGAACATTGATCACTAACTTAGATGCAAGATTAGAGTATTACCCAAGAAGAGGTGAAAACATTACATTAGCGGCTTATAGAAAGTTCTTTGAAGATCCTATTGCTATGATGTATATCGAGGAAGCAGCAAATGATGAGATTACTTGGAACAATGTACCAAGTGCAACATTATATGGAGCTGAGTTTGAATTTAGAAAGCGGCTAGACTTTATTCATTCTTCATTAACTAATTTCGACTTCAATACAAATGCATCATACATCATTTCAGAAATGGATGGTCACTTTGTAGATTCATTAAGTGTTACAAGACCGTTTATTGGTCAGTCTGACTATTTAGTAAACTTTGGTTTGGGATATAAGAATGATAAGAAAGGTCTTAGCTTAAACTTAAGTGGTAACATTTTTACAGATAGATTGAATGCAATTAATAGAAGTAGATTTACGGATCAGGAGCAAAAAGGACAGTTTCAATTGAACTTTGTGGCTATAAAAAAGGTCAATGATTTTATGACATTAAATTTCAACGTGAGAAATATACTTGGAGTAGATGATGTAGTTTCTGCAAATTACGGAGCAGTAGACAATTACCCCTATAGCTCATTAAATAGAGCAAGGACTTATAGTCTGTCTTTAAAGTTCGATCTTATGCAGCGTCCAGTTGTGAAGAATAAAGAAACAGTTGAATATTAGTATTTCCACAGGATAATGTATAAAACCTTAGTAGTCAGCGTTTAATAATAGTCGTACTAATTACCATCTAAAAGGTAAGAGTATGATTTATATTGCATCTATACAAATAGGTATTTTGTTTATATATTTGTTTAAAAAACAATTTGAGAGAAACAAAAACTAAGCTTTATTCGAAATTTATTATTTCTATTTTGCTTTTGGTGGGGTATATAAATGGACTGCAATCACAAAATATAATAGATACAGTCTATTACAGTGACACGGCGTTTTCTGATAATTTAAATGAAGTAAATTATGGTCCGGTGTCTCTTTGCAAAAATGATCATCATCATGTCAAATGGTTTTCATTTACTGCCTTAAGTTCTAATCTGAATATCTCTTTAATAGTAGGAGATTCTTCCAATGCTTTATCTCATTCTTATTTAAGTTTATTTGATAACAATCTTGTTGAAGTAGATTGCAGGAAATATAGACTTCGTCATTATAATTTAGGTATCTCTAGAGATGATATAAATGTTGGTGAGGTATATTATATTGGTGTAGATAATGCCAATAGAACAGCTTACGCTGGATATTTTAATCTGACTATAGATTCCTTGTTAAGTCATGATTTTCCTTCTGCTGCTTTACTATTAGATCATTCTTATTCTAGTACAGATGCTCTTCATACAACAATGAATGGTTCTCCTGATGGGAACAAACCTTCTTGCTGGACCACAGGGCCTAATTATAATAAATGGTTTCAATTTAAGGCTACATCAAATTACTTGCGCCTAAGCTTAGAAACAAATAATGAAAAAGGTGATATAGAAAAACCATACCTAGCTTTATTTGATCAGCAATTTAATGAGTTAAGTTGTGAAAGGTTTCATGGTTCCGAGTATAATATTGACCTAGAATATCAGTCGCTTATTAAGGATAGTATCTATTACATAAGTATTGATAACTCTGCACAGTCTAGATATATTGGTAGTTACACGCTAAGTCTTTCTAATACATTTATTCCTGGCGGCCAAGTTGGTGGGGCTTTAGCTTTGATTGATATTAATTTTGAAATCCATGAAAAGGAAGATCAAGTCTGTTTTACATCAGATAGTACGTATGGTTATTTCATAGAGTATACCGCTGATGGAGAAGATATTTATCCTTTAAATATTGCGAATGGAGATTGTATAGAAGTCAATATTTTAGAACAAGGATATTATAGAATGACTAATGGAGCGGATTATTCAGATTGGGTTTACTATAATTCAAAAAATGATCAGTTAATCCAAAACAAATTAGGTGTATATAATCTACAAGGAAAGCAAATTGAAAATACTAATCCTGGGATAAGTATTTTAATCTATGAAGAAGGTGGAGTGGTTAAATCTGAAAAACGCATTAGCTTTTAATATACTTTATCAGCTTGACTATTTTGGTCTACTTGCAAGTAAACTACTTTAGACATTAATCACGTATCTAGGCTTTTATTCATGTATTTGAAGTAAGTTCCGTCGTTTTTTAGTCATAAAAAATTAAATTTACCTATGAATAACCCATTCAGAAAGTTTCCTTTACTTGATATTACCAGTCCTATGGACCTAAGCCAGGCTTTGGAATATTTGGTAAGAATATTACCAGAAAAGGCAGATGATGAAATGAGTGATGATTTAAAAGAAGAACGTCTAAGAGTTTTGGCTATGGTTCAAGCCTATAAAAATAAGGACAATTTAGATCGTTTACTTGGGGAGTGTGGAATTCTTCCTGCAGAGTAGGCTTAATCTTTTCACTATTCTTCTATCAATTATTATCTTAGCACAGACTAAACCAGATAATAATGAATACAATTAAAGTTGCAGTTCTACGTGAAGGAAAAGTTCCTCCAGATAAAAGGGTTCCTTTTACTCCAGAGCAATGTAAAGAAATGATGGATAAATTTCCTGGTATTGAATTGTTCGTTCAGCCAAGTGAGATTAGATGTTTTGAAGATGAAGCTTATTTGTCTCAAGGTGTACAGATGAAGAAGGACGTATCTGGCTGTGATGTATTAATTGGCGTTAAGGAAGTTCCTGTTGAGGATTTAATAGCAGATAAAACCTATTTATATTTCTCTCATACACATAAACTGCAACCGTATAATAGAAAGTTAATCTCTACAATGATTGACAAGAATATCAGAATGATTGACTATGAGTGTTTAACTTACCCTAAAGGCGGTAGAGTGCTTGGTTTTGGAAGATTTGCGGGCATTGTAGGAGCTTATAATGGTTTCTTAGCTTATGGTAAGAAATATAATGCTTATGATATCAAAGCGGCAAATGCTTGTGATGATATGAAAGAGATGTTAGGTGAACTATCGAAAGTTAAGTTACCCAATATCAAAATTATTTTAACCGGTAGTGGTAGAGTTAGCAGAGGAAGTGTTGAGATTTTAGAAGCATTAGGAATCAAAAAAGTGAATACAGAAGCATTCTTGAATGATTCATTTGATGAGCCTGTTTATTGTCAAATTGATGTAGATCAATACAATTCTCATAAAGATGGTTTGCCTTTCGATAAAAAACACTTTTATAGAAATGGATCTGATTATGTTTCTAACTTTGAAAGATTTACAAAAGTAAGTGATATGTTTATTGCAGGACACTTTTGGGATAATAAATCGCCTGTATTCTTTACTAAAGAACAAGCAAAAGCTCCTGATTTTAAAATTAAGGTAATAGCTGATGTTTCTTGTGATATTGCTTGTGCCATTCCATCTACATTAAGACCAAGTACTATTGCAGATCCTGTATATGACTACGATGTTATTACTGGAAAAGAAGCTCCTGCTTATGGAGAAGATACAATTACAGTAATGGCTGTAGATAATTTACCATGTGAGTTACCTAAAGATGCATCATTAGACTTTGGTAGACATATGTTAGATCATATTCTTCCTCAATTCTTTAACGATGATGAAGGAGGGATTTTAGAAAATGCTTCTTTATGTAAAGATGGCGGCTTAAGTACAAAATATGCATATATGTCAGATTTTGTTGCTGGTAAAGTCTAACGTATCTATTTTGATTAATTGTTACAAAATGGTTGTTAAACAAATTAATATTATGAAAAAGTTTTTAGCTTTTGTGGCTATTCTTTCAGTATTAGGAATAAATGCTCAAAGTGTTGCAGATTACAATAATAGAGGTGTAAGGAAAGCAAAAGGAGGTGACTATAAAGGAGCTATAGAGGACTATAATAAAGCTGTTAGGTTCAATGTTGTCCAACCTGTTGTTTATTATAACAGAGCCATCGCTAAAAGTAAGAGTGGTGATATTCAAGGTGCAATAGATGATTATAATTTAGCTATCCAGTACAATCCGTATTATTATAATGCAATTATGAATAGGGGAGCTACGACGTATCAATTAGGAAGATATACAGAGTCTATTTCCGATTATAATGATGCAATAGCACTTAACCCTTCAAAGTATCAGACTTTTTATAATAGAGCATTGGCTAAAGATAAGACAGGAGATTTAAACGGTTCTATTTCTGATTTTGATAAAGTTATTGAAATCAATGATAAGTTTTCTCAAGCCTACTACTTTAGAGGTACAGCAAAGTATAATACTGAAGATTATATTGATGCAATAGCAGATTATAATATAGCTATTGATTTAAATTCAGAATACAGGGAAGCTTATACAAACAGAGGAACAAGTAGATATGAACTTGGTGACTCTCAGGGTGCTTGCTTAGATTGGAAAAAAGCAGCTTCTCTAGGACTTAGGAAAGCGAAAGAAAAGTACGAAAGCTATTGTAAATAGCCTGTATCATAACAATAAGCTATTACAAATATTTAGATCCTTCTCTGATGCTTAAATTAGAGAGGGATTTTTTGTTGTTATCAATAAATGTGACTACCCAATTGGGATCTAACTTACTGTGTTCCCTTAATATCCATCCAATGGCTTTATTGATAAAGAATTCCTTAGAACCAAAGTTATTAGTTAATGCATAGTTCAATAATGTAGTATCTAATTCTGCCTTATGTTTTAGCTGAGAAATTATAGCAGTTCTTCTTACCCACATATTCTCATCTTTTGCCCAAGCTTTAATTGTTAGTGTAAATTTAGTTCTGTTTTGAAGTAAGATTTGACCTATTAGATGAGAAGCAATCATATCTACCGTATCCCACCAAGATTTAGATTTAATTAAAGACAAGACAAACGATGCATCTTCTATCTGAAGGTTCTTTTTGTACTTAATCAAAATATCTATGGCTAATAGCTGAAACTCTCTTTGATCTTGCTCCCAAGCCAACTTTACAAATTCCTTAAGCTGACCTATATCATTTAAAGGATGAATTTTTAGAAATTCTTTAGTGATTTGTTTTCTATCCGCTGCTTTAACTCCATAAAAGGCAAATTGACCTTTCAAATAATTTTTCATTTTAGCAGCACTATTTTTGTCCTCTAATAGACTGAAAGCTTTATGTAAATCTGAGATTAAACTTTTCATTACTGATCTACTTTTTCTAATAATGCTGTTTTTTCATCCCATTCCATCATATCTTGTTCTAATTGTGCATTAAGGTCTTTATCTTTTTGCACAATCTCGTTCATTTCTGGATGTTTATAAAAGTCTGGGTCCATCATAGATGTCTTTAATTCCTCAATCTTAGACTCTAAAGTTTCTACTGATTTTTCTAGACGGTTAATGTCTTTTTTCAATTGCCTTCTATCAACATTAGAATAGTCAACTTTTACTTCTTCAGTCTTTGCAGGTTTGGCTTGCGATTTTATTTGTTTCTCTTCTAAGCTTCTAAATTGATCAAGTTTGTATTTATCTAAAAACTCTCGAATAGAACCTAAGTGTTCATATATGCTTCCATCTTTAAATTCGTAAGTCTTGCTAGTTAAGTCTTGTAAAAAGTCTCTATCATGAGATACTACGATTAACGTACCATTGAATTCTTTTAATGCATTTTTAAGTAATTCTTGGGCATGTATATCTAAATGGTTAGTAGGTTCATCAAGAATAATCAGATTA
>JBELBA010000084.1:0-9402 GCA_042095635.1 Chitinophagales bacterium | reverse complement strand
AGATATATAAAAAGCCCTTCGATTTTCGAAGGGCTTTTTTATTTCTATAAGTTGTAATTTTAATTATACTAATTCTCTAATACCAACCCAAACATATCTTTTAGAAACAAATTCTGGATTAGTAAAACTAGCGTTACCGGCAGCATTACCTCCAGTAACATGGAAGTCAGAAAATGCAGCATGTTGGTTGACCCAAATAAAACCAGTTAAGTTAAATGAAACTGGAGCAAATACACTCGACATTTCATCTTCTATAAATGCTTTATTTGCATCATCTTGTGTATAAGCTGCACAAGAAATACATCCATGCTTTTCTACCATTTTTGCAGCTATGCTCACTGACTCATTAGTGTCTTTTGTTTTGATTACTAATGCAATTGGGCCAAATAACTCTTTATCATAAATATTCTCATCAGAAGCATTTACCTCTAGAAGGGTAGGTGCACAAGTTCTTGCATTCACAAATTCAGCATTTTCAACAGCGTGTGTATCTAATACTACTTTTGCTCCAAGGTTTTTAGCATCTTTAGTTCTTTCAACTGTAGCTGGGTTTTGAATGGCTCCTAAAGTTCCTGCTCCCATTTTCGGATGATTAACTAAACCTTCAATACATTTCTTGAATAATTGAACTGCGTCTTCATATGAGACTACACCTTCAGCAGTCTTAATTCCATTTGCAGGGATAAAGAAGTTTTGGGGCGCCGTACACATCTGACCAGAGTATAATGAAATAGAGAAAGCTAAGTTTTGGAATACTTCCTTTAAGTCTTTAACTGAATCTAAGATTACAGCGTTAACACCAGCTTTTTCTGTAAATACTGTTTTACCGGAGATTGTTTCAATGTAGTTTCCAAATTCAGAGTTACCTGTGTAGTCAATTAATTTAACTGAAGGATGTTCTGCAAGATCCTTAGTAATTGGATCTGTAGAAGTATCGTAAGCTAATTGAACCGTGTTAGGATCAAAACCTGCATCTTTTAATGTTTTTTGAACTTCTTCAATAACAATAGCAATTGCTAATGTAGATTTTGGATGTGGTTTAACAATAACGGGGTTTCCTGTTACTAAACTTCCAAACATTCCTGGAACTGTATTCCATGTTGGGAAAGTTGAACAACCAATCACTAATGATATACCTTTCGGGATGGCTTTAAATTTCTTATCTAATGTAATTTCAAATTTTCCCATTGGCTTCACCCATGTTGTTGAAGCAGGGAATCGTTGTTGCTCTGTGTAAGCCATTGCAATTGACTCCATAGCTCTATCAGCAGCGTGAGGACCAGAGGCTTGAAAAGACATCATAAATGATTGTCCTGTTGTATGTTGTGTAGCATGTCCAATTTCAAAGAATCTTGGCTTACATCTATCTAAAGCTTCAGCTAAGATACCTGCTCTTTCGTTTACAGATGCTTTTCTCCAAGATTTGAAAGCATTAGAAGCATTAGCTATTAATAAGTCTACAGAGAAAGTAGGATATTGAATACCTAAGCTTTCTTGCGTATATGGAGATATCTCTTCACCTTTCCAAGCTGTTTCACCAGTTTGAAGAAGGCCTGTATATTTATTATTTAATTGCGCATCGAAGGCTTTTTGTCCATTTGCAGGAGCATCTTCACCATATGCTTTTGGATGTTCTGGATAGGGAGCGAAATAGGTTCTTTCTGCTAACCCTTTAACAGACCTTTCAATTAGGTCTTTGTGCTTTTCAAAATAGCTCATATATTTTCCTTTACTAATTTTTCAAAAATTACTAATGTCTAATAGTAAATTTAAGAAAAAATGAAGGAAACACTATTCTGTATTCAATGAATAATATAGCTTAAGAGTATGTATTATAATAATACGAAATTGAATTCTTGTTGATATTGAGTGGCTATTCTTTTACCATGGACTTCACCTGGTTTCCAATTCGTCATATTTTTAAGCACACGCTTAGACGCTTTAACTAAGACTTTGTGTTCGCCATTTTTAACTCTGATATGTTTTACTTTACCCTTTTTAGATACACTATATACAATGGTTACTTTTTCTTCTAGTTTTTTTTCTATGGCTATATCTGGATATTGTAAATTCTGCATTAAATAGGTCCTAAGTCCTTTTTTCCCTTCAGGATACATCGCAAATTTACCAGAAAAGTCAATTTCTTTTTTGCTATTTCCAATGACTTCTTCATAGTTATAGCCGCTTTGTGCATTTAAATTAAAACAGAAAATAATTAATAATGTGCCTAGTAGTGCTTTCATATTATTATTTTACGGAAGAGTCGTTTTACTTGTAGGTCAATTAAGATAAGTGGGACAATTATACCGATAAGATGCAGAATAATGCCTTTGATTGAATTTATTAAGCGAATTGCTATATTGATTGTCCTAAGTAGGAAAAAGAGTATAGATTTGCAGCATGAGTAATTTAAATGCATTTGTTGATAGCTTGAAAATATTAGAATTAGCTCATTGGTTGTTTATGCAAAGAACAAAAGAAGAAAGTATTAAACTTATTTTTAGAAATGGATTTATTTATGATAAGTAAACTTCGTCAAATAGTTTATTTCGAGTCTGAAATTAACTTTTATAGATTTCTCTTTTTGACGGGGGGAATTTTCTATTATTCTTTTTATCACATTTTTACTTGGCTAGGCGATGGTACCTATGAAATATGGCAATTTAGACTTGCTTTTGCTTCTATAATGGTGGGTACAGCAATTTCATCTTATTATATAAAATGGGTAGAAAGAAACATCGTTAATATAGCAGCAATTGAAAGTTCTTTAATTGCAGTTGCCTTTATGTGGTTACTTTACGAGAATAATTTATCACTTTCTTATGCTTATAGATATATGGTTTTGATTGGAATTGCCATTGTCTTCAAGAAGAACTTATATATGTTCTTGTATCTTTTATTTTGTGCTTTTACTAGTTGTACTATAGCGCTTACATTGGAGAACCCCGGTGTTCCTCCTAAGGTATTTATTACAGCCAGCATTGTACCTACCATTGTATTTTCTATATGTTACTATTCAAGAATATTATTGATTAACAGATTACAAAGAGAAAAAGAAAATCATGCAGCTCAAGAAAAGAAAGCGCTAGAGTTTAATGTAATGGAGAATCGGCAGAATGCCTTATCTCAACAAATGAATCCGCACTTTATATCCAATGCACTGAATGCTATACAGTATTATATATTAAAGAATGATAAAGTAGAATCTATTAATTATTTAGGAACCTTTGCATCATTAATGAGAATTAATTTAGATAATTCTCAATATAGAGAAATTCCCATTATACGAGAGTTAGAAGCTTTAGAAGCCTATATAATTATTGAGCAGATGAGATTTAATCAAATGTTTGATTTTGAGATTAACGTTGCTGAAAACGTAGATAGAGAATTTATGTTGATTCCTCCTTTATTGTTACAGCCTTATGCTGAGAATGCTATTATACATGGTCTAGCTGCATTAAAAGAAGAGAAAGGTAAATTATTTATTAGTATTGATGCCAATGAGAAGGCTGGAGAATTAATATGTAAAGTGGAAGATAATGGACTTGGCTTTATAGAAAAAAAGAGAGAGGGTCATAATTCTTTAGGAACCAAGATTACTAAAAGAAGAATAGAGATCATTAGCCAATTGTATGGTAAAGAAATTGATTTTAAAATGACTGATAAAGCTTCAGTTAATAAATCTGAACGAGGAGTTATAGTAGAAATGAAATTACCTATTATAGAAGGTAGGTTGGTTAGATTAAATGAACATGATTGGGAAGATTGATCCTTCTTAAAATTTACTAGAAATAAAAAAGGCCAGCTCATCGAGCTGGCCTTTTTTGATATATCTAAAAGATAATATTATTCGCTAATTACATCGAAGTCGAATTCAATATTCACTTCCTTGTGTAACTTAACAGCTCCTTTATAAGAACCTGTAGTTTTAATATCTTTAGGTAAAGAAACTTTCTTTCTATCTACATCTAATCCAGTAGCAGCATTTAATGCATCTGTTAACTGTAAGTTAGTGATAGATCCAAAGATTTTATCTTCTTTACCAACCTTAGTAGCAACTTTAATTGAAGCACCTTCAACTTTAGTAGCGTTAGCTTTAGCTGTTTCTAAAATAGCAGCCAATTTATGAGACTGTTGCTTTAAGTTTTCTGCTAAGATCTTTCTGTTCGTTTCATTTGCAACTTTTGCAAATCCTTGAGGAATTAAGAAATTTCTACCGTACCCAGCTTTGATAGATACAACATCATTCTTTTCTCCTAAATTATCAACGTCTTGAGTTAATATTACTTCCATGATCGTTTCTATTTTAAGTTATCAGCAACATATGGCAATAAAGCTAACTGTCTTGCTCTTTTAACTGCAGTAGCTACTCTTCTTTGCCATTTTAATGAATTACCAGTAATTCTTCTTGGTAAAATTTTTCCTTGCTCGTTCAAGAACTTCATTAAGAAGTTAGGATCTTTGTAATCCAGGTATTTAAGGCCCATTTTTTTGAATCTACAATACTTTTTTCTAGATCCTAAATCGATTTTTGGAGATACAACGAATTTAATGTTATTATTTGCTCTTGCCATGACTATGCCTCCTTCTTTTCTTTATTGAATGCACCATTTCTTCTTCTCTCGTTATATTCAACAGCGTACTTGTCTAATTTAACAGTTAAGAATCTTAAGATGTCTTCAGATCTTTTGAATTCAGTTTCGATCTTAGAAACAAATGTCCCTTCAGCCTTGTATTCAAAAACAAAATAATATCCGTTAGATTTCTTCTTAATTGGATACTTTAACTTCTTCAACCCCCATGCTTCAGACCCAACAATTTCACCACCGTTTTCAGTAATTAATTTCTCATAACTACTTTTTAACTCGGTTAATTGAGCCTCCGTTAAGATAGGAGTAGCAATAAATACAGTTTCGTACTGTCCCATAATTGCTTTGGTTTTTAATAATTAAAAAATATAATAGGTCGGCAAAGATACACATTTCACAAGTTTTCCACAAATAAATAATTAGAAATAAATTCCTTTTCATTTATAAAGGATATGCTGTAGATTCGTGACCATGGATAAATTTGTTGTATCTGCTAGAAAATATAGACCCAGCGCCTTCGATACGGTGGTTGGACAATCCCATATTTCTGATACATTAAAGAATGCTATCCGCAACAATCATTTAGCTCATGCTTTTTTATTCTGTGGTCCTAGAGGAGTGGGAAAAACAACATGTGCTAGGATTCTAGCTAAGACCATTAATTGCGAAACACCTACTGAGGATATGGAGGCATGTGGTACATGTAGCTCTTGTAAAGCTTTCCAAGATGGTGCTTCACTTAATATCTATGAATTAGATGCTGCTTCTAACAACCATGTTGACGATATTAGAAGGTTAATAGAACAAGTTAGATATACACCTCAGACAGGTACTTACAAGATCTATATTATTGATGAGGTACATATGCTTTCTCAGGCTGCTTTTAATGCTTTTCTAAAAACATTAGAAGAACCACCACCTTATGCAAAGTTTATTTTAGCAACAACTGAAAAGCATAAGATCATTCCTACGATATTGTCTAGATGTCAAATATTTGATTTCCATAGAATAGCTGTGGATGCAATAACTGCTCATTTGGAAGGTATTTGCAAGAAGGAAGAAATTGAAGCAGAGAAAGATGCATTACATATCATTGCACAAAAAGCAGATGGAGCATTAAGAGATGCACTTTCAATTTTTGATAGAATAGTAAGTTTTGCTGGTAAAAAAGTTAGCTATCAAGATGTTATTGCTAACCTTAATATATTAGATTATGATTACTTCTTTAAAGTAAGTGATTATGTTTTATCTGAGGATGTGGCAGGAATGCTTAATATCTTTAATGAGATTAGTGCTAAAGGTTTTGATGGAGATGACTTTATGTTAGGCTTGTCAGAACACTTTAGAAATTTATTGGTTTGTAAAGATCAATCAACCCTAGATTTGTTGGATTTAACAGATGGTTTGAAAGACAAGTACATCAATCAATCTGCTAATATTTCTGGCCCAATGATAGTTAGTGCACTCAATATTGCTAATCAATGTGATATAGGTTATAAAGCATCTAAAAATAAACGTTTACATATTGAAATGGCCTTGATTAAAATGTGCTATATCAATGCGACTATCAATACCGATTTTCCAGCATTAGTTGATGCTAAAAAAAAAACTTCAGTTTTAGCTGAAGATAAAAAAACTGAATCTAACACATCTTCTGCTGTCACTGCTGACAATAAATCGGATATTCCTCCTAAAAAAGATGAGCCTGTATCTGAAGCAAAAGATTATCACGCAGAAGAAGCTATTATAGTTCCTCCTGTTGAAGTAGATAAACCTAAGGTTAAGTCAAGTGTTTTAAAACCTTCTTCTAAGAAGATGAGTTTTAAATTATCAGCTATTGAGGATGAAAAAGAGATTGTGGAAGTTGAAATCTCTAATGAGATAACTACAGATGAATCAGTCAAAATCAATGAGAAAGTTTTAACGGCCTATTGGCAAGCATACTCTGATCATTTGTCTCATGAAGAGAATGGTGGTTATTTATCTTCTATGTTGGGTAGACATATACCTAAAGTGAAGAATTATAATGTCTTTCAGGTTGATGTAGCTCATGAATTAGAATATGAGCAATTTATAGAGAATAAGCTAAGTATCTTAACTTATCTCAGAAAGGCCATGAACATCCCTTCTTTAGAGATGGATGTAACTATTTCTGAAGTTTTAGAAGCGTCTAATTTGGCTTACACATCTAGAGATAAGTATAAAATTATGCTGGAAAAGAATCCAGCACTCGATCTTTTAAAAGATCAATTAGATATGGAAATTGAATATTAATCTCCTTTTTCTTTCTAAAGAACGTTCGTTAGTTTTTAATAAGTCTTTCATTCATTCCGTTGTTTCTTTTATAAATTTTGTTTTTTGATTGGGAAATTTATCTATATTGCGCATTCATAATAACGAAAAACCAAATGATATGGCTGAGATAATCAGAATGCCAAGACTAAGTGATACAATGACGGAAGGTGTTATTGTAGTATGGCACAAGAAAGTAGGAGATGCAATTGAAATCGGAGACATACTTGCTGATGTAGAAACAGATAAAGCAACTATGGAGTTAGAAGCATATAATGATGGGGTGTTATTACATGTTGGTGTTGAAGAAGGCCAAACAGTAGCTATTGATACTTTAATTGCTGTTCTTGGAGATAAGGATGATGATATTAAAGCTATATTGGAAGAAGCAGATAGTGCTGCTCCTGTTGCTGATACTGAAGAACTAACAGTTGTTAGTGAAGAGGCAAATGAAGAAGTTGTTACTGAAACAATTGCTCCTGCTGCAGTAATTACTGATCATTCAAATACAGGAAGATTAAAGGCTTCTCCATTAGCTAAAAAGATGGCTGCCGATTCTGGAATAAATATCAGTCATGTGCAAGGTAGCGGTGATGAAGGAAGAATTGTAAAAAGAGATGTTGAAGCAGCTATTAAGAATGGGTTAAGTGCTCCTGCTGTTAGTTCTAATAACCCTGCACCGGCTAATATTACTTTACCAAGTGTTGTAGGAGAAGAGAAATATGCGGATGCTCCTGTTTCTCAAATGAGAAAGACGATTGCTAAAAGATTAAGTGAGAGTAAGTTTACGGCACCACATTTCTATCTTAAAGTTACTGTTGACATGGATAAAGCCATGGAAGCAAGAAAGCAAATGAATGAAGTTGCTCAAGTAAAATTATCTTTTAATGATATAGTTGTTAAAGCAGCAGCAGTTGCATTGAAGCAGCATCCGACAGTTAATTCTGCATGGATGGGTGACAAGATTAGAACTAATGAGCATGTAAATATTGGTGTTGCAGTCGCAGTTCCTGATGGTTTATTGGTTCCTGTTATTAGATATGCGGATACGAAGTCTTTGTCGCATATTTCTTTAGAGACGAAGGAATTTGCTAGTAAAGCAAAAAATAAAGAATTACAACCTAAAGATTGGGAAGGAAGTACATTCACTATTTCTAATTTAGGGATGTTTGGTATTGATGAATTTACAGCTATTATCAATACGCCAGATGCTTGTATTTTAGCAGTTGGAGGGATTAATCAAGTTCCTGTTGTTAAGAATGGTGAGATAGTACCAGGAAATACCATGAAGTTAACTTTATCGTGTGATCATAGATTAGTAGATGGTGCATCTGGTGCAGCGTTCTTAAATACATTAAAAGGATTATTAGAAGAGCCTGTTAGATTGCTAGTTTAATCTATAACTGATATCATATAAAAGAAAAGGCCCTAGATGAAAATCTAGGGCCTTTTATATTTCTGAGGTGCATGGAATTAGTATACTTTAACTTTAATAATGGTATTTATAGGAATAAATTTTCCTCCTTTCAAAACAACATTTTGTTCTGTAACTGCCCAAATTGTGGTTTCAACTTGTTTTATTCCATCAGTTGTTTCAAATATTAACTTAATTTTCCTTCTGTAAGCATTTCCTAAAATTAGCGCTCTGTTCAAATTCATTTTTCGAATTTTAACATCATCTGCCGAATTTAGGACTTCGTGGTCAATAAAATGATAATCTGATAAGGTTTCTTTTTCAATTATTGTTGGCTGCATAAAGTATTAGTTTAATTTCTTGTTTAAGGTTGTAACAATATATTACGGTAAGATTAGTTTTAAGGTTACCCGAAAATTGAATATTTTAGCTCATGCTAGAAACGAGATTATTTATATACATAGGATTTTGTCTAATCCTTCTAACCGGCTTATTATTGATACTTAGAAAGTTATACAGATGGGTTTTAAAAGATGAACAAGATGTGAAGGCTAGACAGAAAAAAAGGTCTAATTCTTAAATTCTTCTATCCAGATATTGTTGTTAAAGTTCTGATCTCTTGAATATCCAATACCAATGTATTTTCTTCCATTGATATGAATCGAATTATTCAATACTTCATAATCTTTAGAGCCAATGTTTTTTTGTTGCAATAGCTTTCCATTATCATCTATTACAATAAACCAACCATCAGATTTTCCTTTAGGATTTTTTACATCACCATCATTAGAATTAGTAGTTCCAACTACTAAATATTCTCCATTCGATAATTTAATAATGTTTTTAGCTTCTTCATTATTAGACCCTCCATAAGTCTTTTCCCAGATAAGGTCTCCATTAGAATTTGTTCTAACTACCCAAAAATCTGCACCTCCATTATTACCAGCTTCCATTTTAGGAGATTTACTTGCACCAACCATAAGATAGCCTCCATCTGGACTTTGAGTTACATCATTAAACCAATCATTTCCTGTATCCCCGTAATTTTTGATTCTTTCAATATTTCCAGTATCTCCTAGTATCATAAAGATTCCATCTTTGTTTCCA
>JBELBA010000083.1:0-9553 GCA_042095635.1 Chitinophagales bacterium | reverse complement strand
ATCAGTCATTATGATGACAATAAAGATGTAAGGCAAATTATCATTGGCTACATCAAAAAAAATAAAACCGACAAAATAATAAAACTATAATTATGAAAAATCTTTCAATAATAATCATAATAGCTTTCTTATCAGTAGCGTGTTCATCTGCAACATCAAAAAAGAAAGATTATGGATATGATGTTTCTTTTTTAAATGATACAGTGTCTCCTTGTGAAAACTTCTTTGCATATACTGCTTCTAAGTGGATCCATGAAAATCCTATTCCTGAAACAGAATCTAGATGGGGAAGTTTTAATATTTTAATTGAAGAGAATAACAAAAGATTAAAATCTTTACTTGAAAAACTAGAGCAAGGAACCTACGAAGCTGGAAGTGCGGAACATACCATTAAGACTATATACTTAACTGCTATGGATTCTAATGCAATTGAAACTATTGGAGCAGCTCCGATTAAAGCACAGATGGAGGCTATTGCTGAGGTTACTTCACTCAAGGATCTTTCTGCATTGACAGGTCAATTACATAGAAATGGATTAAGTCCTTTATTCAGTTTCTCTGTATCAACAGATGAGAAAAACTCTGCCATGAATACAGTTAACTTTTGGCAAGATGGTCTTGGGTTACCAGATAGAGATTACTATTTCAGAGACGGAGCAAGAGCTGAAAAGCTAAGAGCTTCTTATAACGATTTCATCAATAAACTTTTCAGTTTATATTATGGTGAAGAAAAAGATTTTGCTAGCATCATCTTTAACATAGAATCTAAAATAGCTGATAAGTCAAACACAAGAGTTGAAAATAGACAACCTGAGCTTACTTACAACAAAATGACGATGGAAGAGCTGAAGGAAATGTTTCCTGCTTTTGATCTTGAAGCCTACCTAATTGCTTTCAATTGTCCAAAGTTTGATCATGCTGTTGTTGGACAACCACATTTCTTTGCTGGGATCAGTCAATTACTTAATGAGGTAAGCCTTGATGATTGGAAAATCTACTATGAATGGAACTTAATTAGAGGCTATGCACAGCAAATGTCTAGCGACTATGTGCAAGCTGCATTTGATTTCTATGGAACAGCATTAAGAGGCAAGAAAAAGATGTCTCCAAGATGGAAGAAATCCTTAGGATTCGTTAATGGAACAACTGGCGAATTGTTAGGTCAAATCTATGTTAAAGACTATTTCGATGAATCATCTAAACAAAGATTAAATTCAATGGTTGAAAATTTGAGAGATGCTTATGCTGAAAGAATTAAACACCTAGAATGGATGAGTGAAGAAACTAAAGCCAAAGCGCTAAAGAAGATTTCAACTTTCACAAAGAAGATTGGTTATCCTGATGTTTGGAGATCTTATGAAGGACTATCAGTGACTGAAGGTGATCATTTTGCAAATGTTTTGGCATTAAGACAATTCTCTTTTGATAAGATGTTAGAAGATATTGGTCAGCCAACAGATAAGAATAGATGGTTTATGTCTCCACAAACAGTTAATGCATACTATGATCCAACTAAGAATGAAGTAGTATTTCCGGCAGGTATCTTACAATCTCCATTCTATACCGCAGAAGCAGATGATGCTATTAACTATGGATCTATTGGTGTGGTGATTGGACATGAGTTTACACATGGATTTGATGACCAAGGATCTAAGTACGATGAAAAAGGAAACCTTAATGACTGGTGGACGGCCGAGGACAGAACAAAGTTTGAAGGAAGAACTAAAGTATTAGTAGAGCAATTTAATGAGATGACTCCTATAACGGGATATAATGTTAATGGTGAATTAACCCTTGGAGAAAATATTGCAGACTTAGGAGGCCTTATTATGGCTTACAATGCATATATAAAGTCTATTGATGGTAATGAACCAAGATACATCGATGGATTCAATTATAAACAACGTTTCTTCTTAGGTTATGCTAGATTATGGAGAAGTGCAATTACAGATGAAGCTTTAATCCAAAGATTACAAACAGACCCTCACTCGCCTGCTGATGCAAGAGTGAATGGCCCTTTAAAGAACTTAGCAATCTTCCAAGACGCTTGGGGGTGCACAGACAGCAATGCAATGGTACTTCCAGAAGCTGAGAAAGTGAATATCTGGTAAAAAAGTATTTAGAGGTAATAACTGATTGGCTGATACTTTTTAAAGTATACTGTATTACATTTAAGTTTTAAAAAACGTTAAACGATATTAACAAGTCTTTAAATTTAAATATTTATTGAATTAAATGCGTTACAATTGTAATCAAAATTCAATAGTTATGGGCAATTTATTCAAGTATACAATCCTCATTTTATCCTCTAGCTTTCTTAGTGCATTTATAGTTTATAAAATCGTAAAAGACAGCGAGCTAAAAGTAAGCGCAAAACACGCTACTTTGCCTAGCTTTGTTGAAAAAAACTACCCTGTTAATAACAATTCAAATATTGACTTCACCAAAGCAGCCCAACAATCTATGTCTGCTGTAGTGCATATTAAATCTTCTAGTATCAAGAAAATTTCTCCCCACAACCATTACAATCCTTTTAGAGAATTTTTTGGTGATGATTTCTTTGGTCCTCACATGCAAAATCCCAATCCTCAAGTAAGAGTTGGAACAGGTTCAGGTGTAATAATTAACCAGACAGGTTATATAGTAACGAATTACCATGTTATACAAAATGCTGATGATATTGAAATATCATTAAATGACAATAGAAATTATAAAGCTGAAATTGTGGGTGTAGATCCTTCTACAGATTTAGCTGTTCTAAAAATTGATGAGCTTAATCTACCATTTCTTACTTTACAAAATTCTGATGATGTTAAAGTTGGCGAATGGGTCTTGGCCGTTGGAAATCCTTTTAACCTTAACTCTACTGTAACTGCAGGTATTGTAAGTGCAAAAGCAAGAAATATAAATATTATAAAAGGAAACTCTGCCATAGAATCATTTATACAAACAGATGCTGCTGTGAATCCAGGAAACAGTGGTGGTGCTTTGGTTAATCTCAATGGAAAGCTTGTTGGTATTAATACTGCCATTGCCTCACCAACAGGGTCCTATTCTGGTTATGCATTTGCTGTTCCTAGTAATATAGTGTCTAAAGTTGTAAAAGATTTAATTGAATTTGGTAGTACCCAAAGAGCTTACCTTGGTGTCATTATAAGAAATATAGATGCAACCTTAAAACAAGAAATTGATTTAGATTTAAACCAAGGAGTATACATAGAAGAGGTTATACAAGGTTCGAGTGCGGATGTGAGTGGAATAAAACAAGGAGATATTATTTTAGAAATTGAAGACAAACCTACCCTTAGTGTTCCTTCTCTTCAAGAACAGTTAAGTGCTTTTAGACCAGGAGATAAAGTAAGTATTAAATTAAAGAGAGATAAAAAAGATAAAGTAATAGAAGTTGTACTCAAAAATAAGGATGGAAAAGAAGAACTACTGCAAAAAGAAGAAATGCAATTAATGCGCAAACTAGGAATTGAACTTACAAGCCTAAATAACGCAGAACTAAAAGAATTAGAGCTAGAAAATGGTGTTAGGATATCAAAAATATACAATGGTAAAATAGCTCGCGAAACTAATATTAAGGAAGGCTTTATTATTACTAAATTAGGAGATCAAAAGGTAAAGTCAAAGAATGAAATTATTACACTTTTGCAAAATAAAAATGGTGGGATTTTAATTGAAGGTAGATATGAAAATTCACCGAAACTTTATTACTATGCCTTTGGTATCTAATTTCTCGTGGTTTTTTAAAAGGAATTCGTAAGAATGTCTATCTTATTTTCTAATCCAAAATTCTGCACCACATAAATCCAAAACTAGAATGGACTATTTCTCTTTTGAGGAAGTTATGCTATAAATAACTTATTCTGCTGTTAGAAAAAACTGATGCGTTAGATGCTCTTGATAGAAAATGTACTGAAACTCATTTAAAGTCAATTTTCTAATTTTAATATCTTCCAGCTTAACTGAAGGTCTTCCAGCGTATTTTCTTAATCCAGAATTATTATTACTGATAAATGGCTTAATGGAATCTAAGTCTTGATAATGAATAAACCGATTATTATTGGTCCAAAACCACATCCCCGTATCTATATGCAAAACTCCACTAGTGTCTTTATACTGTATAATAATAGTGGAGTCCTCAAAGTAAGTTTCTTGGTATTCCGAAAACAACAAAATACTGTCTACTGAAAGATTATCTCTTAAGTAAGCATCCATTTTCCAGGTGTTAAGGATATTAAATCCTCCATCTTTAACGTTCCCACCTGCATCAAATTTCTGACAGGATACTAGAGATAGAAGAAATAAAACTGCAAAGAATGTATTATGTTTAAACTTCATGTTGAATTAGTTAAGCATTAAATTTTTCCCTAAGACTTGCATAAAAATCTTCAAATACAATTGGCTTTTTGATACGAACATTGCACTATTAAGTTCTTGATTTTGAAGCTTATTTTTTTCTATTCTTTCTTTTCTTTTTCATTTGTTTAGATGCTTCATCAAAATCCTCAATTCTCTTCATTAGATCATCTACATCTTCCAACCCCTCTTCCGATTGCTTAACAACACTAGAGTAGGCATCCTTGGCCAGTTTCACAGTCTGTATCTCACTATCTAAAAATGTTTGAATCTCATCTAACATTTCTTTCTCTTCCGTACTACAAAAAGTAATGGCTTTTCCTTTATTTCTGCCTCTACCTGTTCTTCCTACTCTATGGACATAATTCTCGGAGACATCAGGTAAGTCATAATTAACCACCATTTCTATATTGGGTATATCAATTCCTCTTGCACTTACGTCTGTTGCAATCAATATTTTATTCGTCCCTTCTTTAAATCTTTCAATTGTCTTCACTCGGTCTTCATCGGTCTTATCGCTATGAATAGTATCTGAATCGATATTTACTCTATCCATTGCTTTCTTAACCCTTTCAGCTCTTACTTTAGTCCTAACAAATATTAAAAGCTTACGTTGCTCATTCTCTTTTATTAAATGCTCTAAAAAGAAACGTTTATCATCCATTTCAATAAAAGCTACAGTATGATCAATATTCTTTGATACAGGATCCTTAGGAGATATTTGTATTCTAATAGGATTAGTTACCAAGGAGTATGCTAACTTTTTAATTTTTGGATTAATTGTAGCAGAAAAGAACAAAGTCTGACGCTTTTTTGGCAAATGCCTCATTAAATCCTTTATATCATCTATAAAACCAAGATCTAACATATGATCGGCCTCATCCAAGATTAGAATCTCCGTTCTTTCAATCACTAAATGACCTTGTGCTCTTAGATCGAACAATCTACCAGGTGTAGCCACTAATATATCTACGCCTTTCTTTAAAGCTTCAATCTGCGGATCCTGATCAACTCCACCATGAATGGCCAAAATATTTAGTTTTGTGTATTTAGATAATTGCTTAAATACACCTGCAACTTGTATAGCCAATTCATGTGTTGGTGTCATTACAACACACCTAACACCTTTAAATCTTGTATTGCTTTGTTTTAACCTTTGTATTTGATCTATAACCGGTATAGCAAAAGCTGCTGTTTTACCTGTACCTGTCTGTGCAATAGCTAATACATCTTCCCCTCTAATAATAGCCGGTATAGCTTTAAATTGAATATCAGTAGGCTTCTTAAAACCTAATCCATCAATGCTTCGCTTTAATTCTTCTATTATTCTGTAATCTTCAAATTTCATGCTACAAAGGTACAATTATATCCAAGAATACATGCTGATGATGAAAATCATATCTAAACCTTTAAAAGGTCATTTTAAAATTGATCAAATAAGGAGACTTTTAGCTATGCTTTTAACTAAACACAATTATTATGGAAGACGATTTTATGTTTGAAAAATCGGTAAAAGTGAAGCGTTAACAATCATTGGAATTCATATAGCAGCTATTGAACAGAGAAAGCCTTCATACTTTTTATTTAATTTAGCTTTCTAGGAGCAGATAAGATATATCTAACCATTAGATCATTAAATCAATTCTCCTGTAAGATATTTATGAAACGAATAATTCTAATACTATTTATTCCATTATCAATAATGCTCCATGCACAAGAAATTAAGACTGTGCAAGATTTTGGAGTTTGGACTGGTTATCAATTAAACAAAGAGAAAACCGATAAGCTTTCTTGGAGAATTAAAAATGAGCTGAGACTATTTAATAATGCCTCTAGTATCGATAATCTATTTTTTGAATATGGTCTTAAATACAAATTAGATGCACACTTTAAAATGGGTATCAACTTAAGACATTCCTTCAAATTTTCTAGAGCTGGAGCATTTGATAATAATGATCGGATAGACTTTAATATGTATTATAAAAGAGAACTATCTAAACCCTTAAAGTTCTATTACAGGTTAAAGTTTCAGCAGACTTTTATTGATTTATTCAATACTTACACCTCTCATGGTTATTATAAAACCGCCTACAGAAACAAAGTCTTACTTAAATACAAAGTTAATAAGAAGCATAGAGCATCAATATCTAGTGAATTGTTTCGATTAGCTGTCCCTGCAAAACCAGCCTATTTTAGTAAAATGAGATTTGTGATAGGAGATAAAATTAAGCTGAATAAATATGCGCTTAATCTTGCATTAGGAATTGAAAGAGAACTAGGCACAGATAACCCGCTAACATTCTATTATACACGAATCGTTTATGGCTTTAATTTATGAGGAATTATATCATCTTATTTATTTGCTTAATCATCATTGGTCTGCAATTATCATCTTGCCGAAAGGATGTTGTTTTGTATGATGCCGAAATCAATGATTCTTTAGATATTCCATTTATATTAAAACTTAATAATAAGATTTGTTGCTATGATGCAGAAACCAATAGTCTTCGATGTACCATTGAAGAATCAGAAAAGGAAGACTATAATCCTTTAGTAGAATTTCAAACTTATGCAGCTATTCAATTTAATGGTCAGTCTTTAGCTAATAATGAGATCAATCATCTCGGAACCATTAAAACCGACACCACCTACAACTTAACTATTGTGGTTAACCAAGCGCTAAACAATATTAGCTTAAGCTTCACTAATTTACCGATAGTACAAATTGTTTCGCCTGGTAAAATATATAACCAGCGTAAGACGATTTCAAAATTACTTATTCATTATCCAGAACAAGACAAGGCCTCAGACGTTCATTTTATTGGCATAGAACATAGAGGGTTTGTAATACTTAAATACCCTAAGAAGTCTTATGGTATAGAATTGAAAGATCTTTCAAATGTTAATCTAAATACTTCTCGCTCTTTACTTGATATACCTGCTGCTAATCAATGGGTTTTAGACCCCATGTATTTAGATAAGGGAAGAATGAGAAACAAAGTATCGTTTGATATTTGGAACTCGATGAATGATAATGCTGATGTATTTATAGAGAGTGAATTCATAGAACTATTTATGAATAACCAGCATATGGGTATCTATACTTTTGGTAACAAGATTAACGATGAGCTATTAAACTTAACTGACCCAAACGGTGTTTTATACAAAACGGCCAACTACGACGGAAAAACAACTTCATTTGGCGAGTACAAAACTACTCCACCTAATAAATTCGAATGGGATGGTTGGGTTCAAAAATATCCAGATCCAGATAATAAAGTAAATTGGAGCCTATTGGACACATTAAGGCAATTAACAGTAAATGCAAGTGATGAAGCTTTTAAGCAAACTATATCTTCATTGATAGATATGGAAAGCTTTATAGATTACTATATCCTTATTAATTTCCTCATTGCAGATGACAATACTGGCAAAAACAATTTCCTGTATTCCTTAGATGGAGAAAAGCTTACAATTCTTCCTTGGGACTTAGATGGCGCTCTAGGAAGACATTGGAATGGAGACAAGAATACGGATTCAAAAAATAGCATTATTCTAGATAATAACTTATTCGAAAGATTAATCAGTACCAATGCCAACGATTTTAAAACAGCTTTAAAAGACCGATGGAGCAGCTTAAGATCCAATCAATATTCTAAAGCAAATCTAGACCTTATTTTAGCTAAAAACTTTAATGAACTTAATCAATCTAACATCATAGACCTAGAAAATAAAATTTGGGATGATGACATCAACATAACCACAGAGGAAGTTTATATATCATATTGGATGGGAGAAAGACTTACGTTTTTGGATAGTTACTTTGAGGGGCTGTAAAGTTGGGTAGTTTTATAAAAATACTTATTCCATTAAAAAAATTAAATTCCGATTACCTTAAATTCTACTCTTCTATTTTAGCTTTTCCTTCAGGTGTATCATTACTTTTCTTCGGCTTAGTATCACCATATGCTTTTGTTGTTAATTTGTTTTCAGATATACCAAGTTCTATTAGTGCATTTTTAATTTTTTCAGCTCTTAACTGAGATAGTTTCATATAATCAATTTCACCAATAGAATTGTCAGTATGACCGCCAATTTCAAGTTTAAGATTAGGATATCTTTCGAACAGATTTACAATTTTCTTTAACTCAGTATTAGCTGTTGGTAATAATATTGCTTTACCTGGTTCGAATTGAATATTTTCTAGAACAAACGACTTACCAAATTTTGGTATGATAGTTGTCCATTTATGTATTTTACTAGAAACTGATACATTGTCTATGTAAATGTATACTAAATTTGAAATTTCTTGAGTAGTAATAAAATTACCTATGACAATGTATAATTCATTTCCTTTCGATGTATAATCAAATTCAATCCTTTTCCACTCAGATCTAATTTCATTATCGGTAATTTTTACAGAATATTGAGGGGATAGCGTCGTTATTGCTTTTTTAGTATTTACGTGTCCAATCGTTTTAGCATCAGATATAAAAACTCCAATTGAACTTTCCATATTTAATTTACTTTGAGGTGTAATATGTACAAAAAGCCTAATTTTATAGGTTACTCCTTTTTGTAAAGGTTCAATAAAGTTTCCTCTTAAATATGTTCTTTCACATCCATTCTCTTTCTTGCCTTCGATCAAAATCGATGCCATACCGATTCCAGTATGAGCTTTCATTCCGCCTAGATATGAAGTAAGAGTTTGGTAATCTTTACTTACTTGAGCTTTATGAAAATAATCTGGTGTGCAATCTAGAGTGGCATTTAAGAGATCCCAACTTCTAGTAAATATTTTTGATACTGGTTTTTTTTCAAAACCTCCATTTTCAATAAGGTTTTGTCCAAATAAATTAAATCCAGTGACTATTAATGTAATTGTAATTATAAATCTCATAATAATTATTGAATCAAGTTATTTATAATCCTATAACCTTCAAATTTCAATCTTTAAAGGTATGTCTAGTCTGTCTAGTCTGTCCAGTCCTAAAATTGTAATTTTTCTCATAAGCTTATTTAGTTGATAAAATATCTCTAAGGTATAAGCTCAAAAAGGATTTAGTAAAACATTTTAGCTGTAAACGAAAAAAGCCTCAATACTTTCGTATTGAGACTTCTTAATCTTGCTTCGCAGTCCGTAGGGGAATCGAACCCCTGTTACTGAGATGAAAACCCAGCGTCCTAA
>JBELBA010000082.1:0-9580 GCA_042095635.1 Chitinophagales bacterium | reverse complement strand
TTCCACCAGAATTAAGACCTTTAGTACCATTAGATGGTGGTAGGTTCGCAAGTTCTGATTTGAATGATTTATATAGAAGAGTTATTATCAGAAATAACAGATTGAAAAGATTATTGGAAATTAAAGCTCCAGATGTCATTTTAAGAAACGAAAAGAGAATGTTACAGGAAGCTGTAGATTCTTTATTCGATAACTCTAGAAAATCAAATTCTGTTAAGACTGATGGTGGTAGACCATTAAAATCTTTGACTGATGTATTAAAAGGTAAGCAAGGACGTTTCAGACAAAACCTATTAGGTAAAAGGGTAGATTACTCTGGAAGGTCTGTAATTGTTGTTGGACCAGAATTAAAAATGCATGAATGTGGTATTCCTAAAGGAATGGCAGCTGAGTTATTCAAACCATTCGTAATAAGAAGGTTAATTGAAAGAGGAATCGTTAAGACGGTTAAGTCTGCTAAGAAATTAGTTGACAAGAAAGAACCAATTATCTGGGATATTTTAGAGAACGTGTTAAAAGGACATCCTGTGATGTTGAACAGGGCTCCGACACTTCACAGATTAGGTATACAAGCATTCCAGCCTAAATTAATTGAAGGAAAAGCAATCCAATTACATCCATTAGTATGTTCTGCATTTAACGCGGATTTCGATGGTGATCAAATGGCGGTGCACGTGCCTTTATCTAATGCAGCTGTATTAGAAGCACAAACATTAATGCTTTCTTCACACAATATTTTAAATCCACAGAATGGAGCTCCAATGGCACTTCCATCTCAGGATATGGTATTAGGATTATACTATATCACTAAAGGAAGAAAGTCAGAGAAAGGTCATCCAATGAAAGGTCAGAACAAAGTATTTTATAGCGCTGATGAAGTTGTTATTGCTTTCGACCACAAGCAAGTTGACTTACACTCTTGGATTAAAGTAAAATATAACAATGTTCAGGCTGATGGAACAAGAAAGGATGAAATGATTGAAACTACTGTTGGTAGAGTTCTTTTCAACCAATTCGTTCCTGAGCAAGTACCATATATTAATAAAATATTAACTAAGAAATCTTTAAGGTCAGTTGTAACTGAAATTATCACATTAACTGATATTCCTACAGCGGTTACATTCTTAGATAATATTAAAGGTTTAGGCTTCAGACAAGCTTTTGAAGGTGGTCTTTCGTTTAACCTTGGTGATTTAACTATTCCAGCGGAGAAAGAGACATTAATTGAGGAAGCTGATGTGAAGGTTGAAGAGGTTTGGATGAACTATAATATGGGTCTTATTACTAATAATGAACGTTACAACCAGATCATTGATATTTGGACTAGATGTAACTCAGAGTTATCTAGTACATTATTAGATAGATTAGCAACAGATAATCAAGGGTTTAACTCAGTGTTTATGATGCTTGATTCTGGAGCAAGGGGATCTAAAGAGCAAATCAGACAGCTAGCAGGTATGAGAGGACTTATGGCAAAACCTAAGAAATCTGGTTCTGATGCTGCTGCGATTATTGAAAATCCAATTTTATCAAACTTCGTTGAAGGATTATCTGTATTAGAGTACTTTATCTCTACTCACGGAGCTAGAAAAGGTTTAGCTGATACAGCCTTAAAGACTGCTGATGCTGGATACTTGACTAGAAGATTAGTTGACGTTGCTCATGACGTAGTAATTACGGAAGAAGATTGTGGTACTTTAAGAGGTCTTGAGATGACTGCACTTAAAGACAATGAGGATATCGTTGTTTCTTTAGAAGATAGAATTGTTGGTAGAACTGCATTATATGATGTAGTTAACCCATTAGATAGTTCAATCTTAGTTGCTGCAGGTCAGCAAATCAATGAGCATATTGCTAAAGCGATTGAAGTATCTCCAATTGAAACTGTAGAGATTAGATCTGTTTTAACATGTGAATCTAGAAGAGGTACTTGTGTTAAATGTTACGGTAAAAACTTAGCAACAGGTAGAACTGCTCAAATAGGTGATGCTGTTGGTATCTTAGCTGCTCAATCAATTGGAGAGCCGGGTACACAGTTAACATTAAGAACTTTCCACGTTGGAGGTACAGCATCAGCATCAGCATCTGAATCAACATTGGTTGCTAAATTTGACGGTAAGTTAGAATTTGATGAAATCAGAACAGTATCTTCTGTAAATGAAGATGGAGATAAAGTTGAAGTTGTATTATCAAGAGCAGGTGAAGTAAAGGTTAACGATCCTAAAACTGGTAAACAAATCTCAACAAATAACATTCCTTACGGTGCAGTGTTAACTGTAAAAGATGGTGCTAAAATCAAGAAAGGTGATTTAGTATGTTCTTGGGATCCATATAACGCTGTAATTGTTGCAGAGGTTGATGGTAAATCAGGATTTGAAAACGTTATTGAAGGAACAACATTTAGAGAAGAGATTGACGAGCAGACTGGACATAGAGAGAAAGTTATCGTTGAATCTAGAGATAAAACTAAGAACCCATTATTACAATTATTAGATAAGAAGGGTGAAATAGTTAAATCTTATAACTTACCAGTAGGAGCTCACATATCTATTGAGGATAATGAGAAAGTTAAAGCTGGACAAGTTGTTGCTAAAATACCAAGAGGTGCTGGTAAATTGAAGGATATTACCGGAGGTCTTCCAAGGGTAACTGAGTTATTCGAGGCAAGAAATCCAAGTAATCCTGCAGTTATCGCAGAGGTTGATGGTGTAGTTTCATTTGGATCTATCAAAAGAGGAAACAGAGAAGTCTTTGTTGAACCTAAGGATGGAGAGAAAAAGAAATATATGGTGCCATTATCTAGATATACTTTAGTTCAAGAAAATGATTTCATTAGAGCTGGTCTTCCATTATGTGAAGGTGCAATTACTCCAAATGATATCTTATCTGTTGAAGGGCCTCACGCTTTACAAGAGTATTTAGTAAATGAAGTTCAAGAAGTTTATAGATTGCAAGGAGTGCCTATTAATGATAAGCACATTGAAACAATTGTTAGACAGATGATGCGAAAGGTTAAAATCGAAGATGCCGGAGACACTAGGTTCTTAGAAGGTGAAGCAGTTGATAAATTCGAATTTATCCATGAGAATGATGAGATCTACGATAAAAAAGTTGTTACTGAGGCTGGTGAGTCTGATAACTTAAAAGTTGGTCAAATTGTTACGCTAAGACAATTAAGAGAAGAGAATTCTTTCTTAAAGAGAAATGATTTAAAATTAGTTGAATATAGAGAAGCGATTGCATCGACATCAAGTCCATTATTGCAAGGTATTACTAAAGCTTCTTTAGGAACTAAGTCATTCATCTCTGCAGCATCTTTCCAAGAAACTACAAGAGTACTTTCGGAAGCGTCAGTTGCAGCAAAAGAAGATTTCTTACTAGGTCTGAAAGAAAACGTAATTGTAGGACACTTAATACCAGCTGGTACTGGATTAAGAGATTTCCAAAACTCTGTTGTTGGTTCAATGGAGGAAATGGAACGATTCGAAGTTGCGAAGAAAGAAGTTTCAGATATTTTATAAAAACTAAAAGTCCCGATTTATCGGGACTTTTTTTTATCTAATAAGTTATGGAAGAGCAAAAAAATAAGAATCAATTAAATATTGAATTAACAGATGATGTTGCAGAAGGGATCTATTCTAATCTAGCAATGATTACACATTCTAATTCGGAATTTGTTACTGATTTTATTCAGATAATGCCTGGTGTTCCTAAAGCTAGAGTTAGATCTAGAATATTGATGACTCCACAGCATGCTAAAAGGTTAATGAAAGCACTTGCAGGTAATATTCAAAAATATGAATCTTTACATGGTGAGATAAAAGACATCGAAGATCCTAAACAACCTATTCCAATGAATTTTGGAGGTCCTGTGGGAGAGGCATAGTCTTAATGCTAAATAAAATGTAAATTTAAGGGCTCAATTATTGAGCCCTTTTTAATTATGGTTTATCCAACTGAAATATTTGATTTAATTCTAAGTGAATCAGCTAGACAGGTTTTAAATGCTGATTTAAAACCTAATAGAATTGAATATGATACAAGACGAATCATTAAATCATCCAACACACTTTTTGTAGCTATTAATTCGATAGATAGAAATGGCAGTGATTATATTATTCCTGCTTTTGAAAAGGGAGTTAGAAATTTTCTAGTTAACAGTATTGTTGATCTACCAGAAGAAATAGTTTCAAATTCTAATCTATTTTATGTAGATGATACTTTAGCATTTCTTCATCATTTAGCTAAAATTCAGAGAAGTAAATTTGAAGGTAAGGTTGTTGGTATTACAGGAAGTAGAGGAAAGACCATTATAAAAGAGTATCTGTATCAAATTCTAGTAAGTAATGATATAAAAGTAGATAGGAGTCCAAGAAGTTTTAATTCAATTTTAGGAATTCCATTGTCTATTTTATCCATGAATCTAGACGTTGAATATTGGCTAATTGAGGCTGGTATTTCTAAATCTGGTGAAATGAAATTGGCTGAAGAAATGATTCAACCTAAATATGGGATCTTAACCAAAATGGGGAATGATCATGCGGAAGGGTTTAATTCAGCAGAAGAAAAATTAAAAGAGAAAATAATCTTATTTAATTCATCTAAATGGTTCCTTGGAGAGGCATCAGATGTAAAAGAAATAGAAAGTAAGAGATTAGTTAGATGGAATGCTAAACATAATTTTAATGAGGACTTATTAAAATCATTCTTTGAAGCATTAGAATTAAACATAAATTTGGATATCCATCAGCAAGATATTTCTGCTAAATGGTCAATTAGAGAAGGGGTAAGATCTGGAGAAATAATTCTAGACCAATTTGGTAATGATATCAAGTCAATAGACGTTGCACTAGGCTTTTTAGTTTCTAGATCTCAAGGAAAAAAGAATGCAGTATTAGGGCCCTTATCTAAAATAGAGCAAAAATATGAAATTGAATTAATACAGCAGTTTTCACAGTTGTATAACATTCAATTTTACTTAATTGGTTGGAATAATCAAGTTGATAATATTGAGAATGTAAAGTGTTTTAATTCTAATGAAGCACTTATTGATTATCTAAATAATATTAATCTTGATGGATCTGATTTCTTATTGAAGGCAGAAAGTCATTCTTTACTTGAAATAGAAAGATATTTAGATGCTAATATTCATCATGCATATATTTCAATAGACTTAGATGCAATCCGGCACAATGTAAAGTTTTTAAGACGACAAGTTAAGGATGAAACAAAAATTATGGCGATGGTTAAGGCCGAGTCATATGGTGCAGGAAGTGAGGAAATTGGTATTTTTCTGCAAGAAGAAGGCGTTGATTATTTCGGAGTTGCTTATTTAACAGAAGCAATTGCTTTAAGAAAACGAGGTATTACTATCCCAATATTAGTAATGAATATTGATGCAGATTTTGACCTTGCAATTAAGTATCAGTTAGAAGTGCTTATTTATTCTAAAAGGCAATTGAATCAGTTTATTAAAGTTTTGGAAAAGAAGCAGATCAAATCTTATCCAATACAACTAAAAGTAGAAACGGGTATGTACCGCTTAGGATTTACATATGATGAAGTAGTTGCTATTATGCCTATTCTTAATTCAGATCAGATAGAATTAAAGGCTATTATGTCTCATTTAAGAGCTTCTGATGAAGTTATTGATCAATCACATGTTAGTAGCCAGATAGATCAATTTGAAGCTATATACGAGCTATTTAAGGGAGAAGAAATTGAAAGACATATCTTAAATACTTCTGGTATCTTAAATTACTCAAGTTATCAATATGATATGGTAAGAATCGGTATTGGAATTCTTGGTATTGATCCGAGTGATTCTTTTAGTAAAGTTTTAATACCAGCATTAAATGTTCATGCTAAATTAATTCAAGTAAAAGCAATTAAGACTGGAGATTATATTGGCTATGGAATTGCTAATAGAGCAAAAAAAGATGGCTTCATTGGAATTATTAATATTGGATATGCAGATGGAATTGATAGACGTCTTGGAAATGGAAATTGGCAAGTAGAAATTGAAAGTAATGCTTATCCAACCATCGGAAATATATGTATGGACTTTACAATAATTGATGTTGGAGATAATGCTATACCAGAAGGAAGTGAAGTAAATATTTATTCTCCAACTAACAATATATTGAGCATGTCAGCATTATTAAATACGATTCCTTATGAAGTAATGACTTCATTTGCAGGTAGATTAAGCAAAAAGTATATGCAGGAGTAGTTTTGTCTGCAATGAAAGTCATTTCAAAAAAGATTTACCTAAATTCCCTAACAGTAACAAAAGTTAGCTTACTCTCTTACAAATATGATTTGTTGACCTCCAACAAGCGTCATCGCATTGTTAGCAAGCCCCAATTCATGTCCAGAATCATGTAGTACAAGATGTAAAATCCTTTTATTGATTTTGACTATTTCCCATTTCTGGATGTATAGTTTGGCACTTATGCCTTGTTCATACAATGCCATTAATGAATCATTTCCAATATAATTATCTGGCGGAGGCGTTCTATACATTTCTGGAATCTCCATCTTTAATTGTAGAAAGTGCTTAGTTAGTGGCCATAAAATATTCCATTCTACACTATCAGAAAAAATAGTTGATGGATCAAGACCAGTTCCAAAGCTTATTGAATCAGGAAGATTATTTATTAATTGTAAATATCCATCATCTGTAAATTGCCATTTTTGTATAGATTCAGGTTCGTCTGGAATAATAGGAGTTCTAATCCAAGTTCCAACCATTCTTTGTTTAACAAAACTTAAAGGCGTTGTAGTACACGATAATAGTGTAAAAACTATAATCACATATGCTGCTATTCTTAATGTTCTGTTATTTTTCACAACTCTAATTTAACAAATTATTCTATGACTTTCATTATTGTTCTGTGAGCAACAAATTTGCCTTTATATTTTTCTGTATGTTTTACTTGCAATTCGGTTGCAAATTTTTCTTGATAGATGTTATAATCATTGATAGAGTCACAAAAATACTGAATAGCATAAGTAAATCCACCGCCATCATAATCTTCTGTCATTATCCTCATTAATTTATTTTCAACAAAGAAGCCTGTTGCCATTACTTCAGGAATATGAATTTCCTTCATCCAGCTAAGCCATTCTTCATGGACATCATCTTCAATTTTTACTGTTACATTATATAATATCATATTAATTGAGATTGTCACCCCTTAATCGACGATATTTTTTCCTTGCTTCTGTTACGTAAATACTGTCGGGATGGTTTATTAGAATATCTTGATAATACTGCAAAGCAATCTTACTATCGTTATTAATACTATGATACAATTCGGCTAAATGAAAGATTGCATCATCTAATAGTAAATCTTCATTGTACTTTTCTATGATTGTTTTATAGTATTTAATCGCACTGCTAGAATCATTTTTTTGTTGAGCAATTTGAGCCTTTTTAAATAAGATATCATCCATTAGAATATGATCACTATAGATATTAGAAATGGTGTCAAATTTTAAGTTTGCTTTTTCATATTGTTTTTGATAAAGTAAAAGTTGAGCTGATGCAAATAACTTTAAGGGAACATCATTAGAGTCAATTCCATAATTCTCTGTAATGAATGTCGATAATGAAATAGCATCATTTGAGATTAACTTTGTAGTCGAACCTTTAAGGGCTTCTAATTGGTTTTGAGCCCACTCAAAATCTCCGGTATAGTAGGAAAGCATAGCTACTTTATATTTAGCCTGATGTCCGATTACACTTTCTTTAAAGTCTTTATCTATTTGCCAATAAGTTAATTGTGATTCCCATTTATCTCCACTAAGTAATTGAATGTCTCCTAATAATATCTTGATTTCTCCCCTGGTCTTTCTATCAATATTAGACTGCTTTAATATAGTATTGATGATAATAATTGCACTATCGTATTCTTCCAAATAGAAAGCATACATATATGCCATATCTTTAGCGATGTTAATAGTCTTTATATTAATACCATGTGAGGCAATAAAAGATTTATAATCATCAATTAAGATCTTTACTTGACTGATTTCAACTGGGAAATTATTTTCGATGGCTTCTTTTTTTATAGCCAAAACATCTTTTCTAGCCATAAAAGCGAAAAAGTTATTGCCATTATTGATTAAATAATCCAATGCTGTTAATGCTGGTTGGTATGCTTTTAATTCTCTAAAAGTTTTAGATAAATCTAAAACAACTTTTCCACCGCTATTAGACTTTCTATCATAAGCTTTAGCTTGCAGGAAGGATTCATTGAATTCGCCTAAAGTATTTAAGTTCCAGATTAAAAGCTGAACCATTACTCCGTTTTCAGGTTGCCTTTGAACAGCTCTAAATAAGAGTTCTTTAAGTATGGTTTTCTTTTCCTTATCTGTACAGATTTGATTGAAAATTCCTTCAATATCTTCTACATTATTAGGATAATAGGAGAGGTGATTTAAATAATAACTGAATGCTTTTTTGTAGTTATTCAGTTTTAAATGGTTAGCTGCAATTTCTTTGTTGAAAATACTTTTGTCTGCTAATTCGTTTTGTCCTCTTTCGTATGCTTTAATCGCTTCATTAGACAATTGATAGTATTCAAATCGTTTAGCTATCGAATTAACCACATATTCTTTAGGCAGAATCGACTTTATTACAGTATTGTATTGCTGATCTTGTTTAGATATATTTTCTGTTAGGCCATATAAGTGTCCTAAATCTATAAGTTGGATATAAGGTTCATTAGAAAGTTTACTTGCTTTTTTTACCATTTTAATAGCAGGGTCGTATGCTTTCGTTTTTAGATAGGCTGTTAATAGATTCTGATAAATGTATTTATCATAGTCTTTCTTTAGTATGCTTTTATAGATCGGAATGGCTTTGTCATAGTCTTTGTTTTGAAAGAATTGATTAGCCAATAAAGTATTTTGGTCTTCCTGAGAGAAGGTCAAAATAGGTATTAATAATAATGCTATGACCCATTTTTTGAACATAGTCTAAGATAAGAAATATTGGTAGGACCTTAATCTTTAATTTGAAATTTGACTAGCGGAAACTGCTTATACCAAAAAAAAAGCCTCATCATATGATGAGGCTTTTTTTAAATATATGAAGCTAATTACTTAGCTAATCTTAAATCTTACAGGTATAACCATTGATACTTTAACGGCTTTTCCTCTTTGCTTACCAGGAGACCAACTTGGCATTGACTCGATAACCTCCATTGCAGCTTCGTCACATCCAGCTCCGATTCCTCTTTGCACAGATACGTCATCAATTGATCCATCCTTATCTACAGTAAATTTAACTAATACTGTACCTTCTACATCATTATCGATAGCCATCTGAGGGTATTCCATGTTCTCTACGATGTATTTCATTAATGCAGCTTGACCTCCGCCAGGGAACTGAGGCATGTCTTCTACAATCATAAATACTTCTTCTTCTTCCTCTTCAGGTTCTTCTTCAAAGACCTCTTCCACTTCCTCTTCTTCTTCCATTTCTACCTCTTCGATTTCCACTTCTTCAATTAATTCCTCTTCAGGAACGGCCTTGATTTCCACAACAGGTGGTGGTGGTGGTGGTGGTTGG
>JBELBA010000081.1:0-9591 GCA_042095635.1 Chitinophagales bacterium | reverse complement strand
TATATCTAATTACTATTGGGAGTTTGGAGACGGAAACTATAGAAGAGATACAAGTGTTAATCATCAATATGCAGAACAAGGAATATATACAGTTACATTAACTACCTATGATGTGGTTTCTGAGTGTCATTCTATCTATGAAACATTAGTTGAAGTTATTAGTGATAGTACAGTGGCTTGTGAAGCTAGTTTCACATTTATGCCAGACTTAGACGAGCAATGGGTTGGTTTTGAAAATCAATCTTTAGGAGACTTTGATAATTATTTCTGGAGTTTTGGAGATGGAACATTCTCTGAGCAAGAAAGTCCAGAACATATCTATGATGAATATGGTTACTATGAAGTATGCTTAACAGTATATGATGAGTTTACACAATGTCAAGCTAACTATTGTGCTACAATCGATTTAGTTGATGAAAGTGCAGTTGCATGTTTAGCCGACTTCGAAGTATACTATGACTTAGATACTAAGACAGTAGAATTCTTTAATAAGTCTGAAGGTAATTTCGATAGATACCATTGGAACTTTGGAGATGGTAAATTCTCTGATGAAAGGGATCCTTCAAATGTTTATGATGAGTTTGGTTATTATGGAGTAAGCTTAACGGTTTATCATAGAGCTTCTCAATGTCAATCTTTTGTAACAATTCCAATTGAGTTATTGGATACTACAGTGGTTACTTGTTATGCCAACTTTAGTTATTTCCCACAAGGAGATTCTATGATCTTTAACAATGAGTCTGAAGGAACCGTAGGAGAAACTTTCTGGGTGTTTGGAGATGGATCTATAAGTATGGAGGAAAATCCAATTCATGTCTATGAAGAAGGTGGAATCTATGATGTATCATTAAACATCTTCGATCCTAATACTGGATGTCATAGTATGTTCGAAACAAGTGTTGAAGTAATTGATACCAATACTTCTTATTGTAATTCATTCTTTACTTTCTATCCGCATGAAACAGGAGATGTGATCTTTACTGCAGAAGCTACTGGATCTTTTTCAGAGGTATTCTGGAACTTTGGAGATAATACTTTTAGTAAAGAAATATCTGTAACAAAGACATATGATGAGAAAGGTTATTATCATGTAAGTTTAACTGTAATTGATACAGCTAATGGATGTATTCACTCTTATAGAGAAGAGATAGTAGCTGGTAAGGATATTAATGAAGAACAAAGTTGTCAGGCAGACTTTACTTATTATTCTATCGGAGCTCAATTGATCCAATTCGAAAATACTTCGAAAGGACAATATGAAGTTGCTTTCTGGGAGTTAGGAGATGGAGCTAATGTAGAGTCTAGTACCACTTTCCCTCACGGTTATGCTGAAGAAGGTTACTATGATGTTACATTAACAGTTGTAGATACTGCTGTGGGTTGCTTTAATAGCACAACCAAGACTATTGTATTGTTAGATACAGTTGGTGCAGAAGAAGCAATTTGTGATGCATCATTTAGCTATTTCCCAGAAACTAATAATGTAGTGAAGTTCTCTGATGAGTCTTTAGGAGATGTAACTAATAGATATTGGGACTTTGGAGATGATAGTGCACCATCTTTTGGTAAAAACCCATCGCATCCATATAGAACATCTGGATACTACGAAGTATGTTATACAGTATTCAACAGTGTTGGATGTCAAGAAACACATTGTGAGATTGTTGCTGTTGGTGATGCTTCTAATTCTTGTTTTGCAGACTTTGCATATTATGTAGATGTATTAGATGCATTTGCTAAGTTTAATAATAATGCATTAGGAGAAAGTTTAGCTTACGAATGGGACTTTGGAGATGAGAATATGAGTGTTGCTCAACATCCTGCTCACACTTATGAGGATACTGGGTACTATGCAGTTTGTTTAACAATATCAAACGATAGCGGATGTATAAGTACTAAATGTAAAGACGTAAGTGTAGGTAATGTTCTTTCTGATAGATGTTTATTTACTTGTGTATGGCCTGGTGATGCTAATAATGATTTAGAAGCTAATCACTATGACCTATTACAAATTGGATTAAACTACGGTAGACAAGGACCAAGAAGGGATTCTATATCTAATAATTGGATTGGACATGGTTCTACAGAATGGTCTACTTTCCAAGCTGATAGTACTAATAATAGACATGCAGATTGTAATGGAGATGGTATTGTAACATCTAAAGACTTAGATGCAATAGATCAAAATTTTGCTTACTCTCACTTTAGACAATACAAAACAAGCGCAGAAGGTGCAGAGTTATCATTGGTTGTTGAAGGAGATATTATACCGGGTGAGTCTGTAAGTATAGATGTAATTGCAGGTGATGATATTACTCCTTTACAGATGTATGGTATTGGTTTCGAACTTGGGTTTGATGAAGCGCAGGTTGATATTACAAATGCTGTGGTATCATGGAATGATTCTTGGCTAGATGACGAAAGTGAAGAATCAGTTATAGACGAATGGGGCGGAGATGAAGATGAAGAAAGTGATGATTTCTGGGCAGATGACTGGATTGATGATGAAGAGCTTGGAGGAAACGAAGAAGAACTATGGGCAGATGATTGGATTGATGATGAAGAAGATACAGAGTTTATGAGTTATGATAGACCAGATCTTGAAAATGCATTATTAATGATTTCAGGGACTAGATTAGATAAACGTAATGTAACGGGTAACGGGACACTTTGTACCATCGAATTTATGATTAATCCAGACTTTGAAGGAGATAGCTTAGAAATAGGTTTATTCTCTAATGGAGGTGTTGCAGCAACTGGAGATGAAATTGATTTAGAAAATGATCAAATCATTGTAGCAGTTGAAAAGGTTAATAGCGTGTTTGAAGTGAAAAACTTAAATGTTTTCCCTAATCCAAGTACAGGATCTATTCAGTTCCATTTATCAATGAATGATGTACACCATATTCAAGTAATGGACTTATCTGGTAGAGTAGTATATGATCAAGAAAATGTGCAAGGAGGATTGGTACAGATAGATCTTTCTGACTTAACCTTTGGGCTGTATACGATTATAACAAAATCAGAACATGCTTGGTCTAGAGAGAAGATTGAGATCTTAGATTAAGTGAGAATTAAATAAATGATATTAAAAAGGGGAGCCAAATGGTTTCCCTTTTTTTATATGGATGAATTTAGATAGTTTTACCTTATGCGCTTAAAACCATATTATATCATTATTATACTTAGTTTGTTTCTAGCAACAGCTATTCAAGCCAAGGATGCGAAGAAGATATGGGTAGACATTCAATCTGGTAATTTTAAGCATTTAGAATTAGCAAATAAGTATATTGATTATGGTTATGCATTGAGGCAGCAGAACAAAGATACTGCCATTGCTTATATTAAAAAAGGGTTAAATTTAGCAGATATTAATAGTGGTTATCCTACCATGTTTAAGGCATATAATGTAATTGGTATTTTGCATAAGAATACTGGTGATTTTCAGACTGCATTAAAGTACTATTATTTCGCTCTGGAGATTAGTCAAAGAACTAAGGATCAAGAAGGAATATCTAAGGCTTACAATAATATTGGGGTTGTACATCAAAAGCAATTGAATTATGATAAAGCTTTAGAGTTTTTTGAAAAATCATTAAGAATTAAAGTTGCTATAGGATCTAGTAAGAAGGGTATAGCTAATACTTACAGTAATATTGGTATAATTTATAAGAAGAAAGGCGCACATGCTGATGCTTTAAAAAACTATACCAAAGCCTTAGAGTTACGAAATGAGTTAAAGGACCAAAATGGGATTAGAAACTCTTATTCAAATATCGCAGGTGTACATAAAACACAAGAGAACTATAAGCAGGCCTTTGAGTACTATGAGAAAGCGCTAGTAATAGCTAAAGCACAGTCCGATAAGAAAGGTTTAGCAACAATCTACAACAACATCGGAGTACTTTATAGAGATCAAGAAGATTATCAAAAGGCTATTGTAGAATACAGAAAAGGCTTATCTATTAGAGAAGAAATTAATGATAAAAAAGGTATCATCTCTAGTAAGATCAATATTGGAGAGTCATACAATGCAATTGATCCTAGAATGGGCTTGAAGTTTATTAATGAAGGTTTAGACTTAGCAGTAAAGATTAAATCTGTTGAGCAAGAGTTATATGCTACTATGGCTTTAGCAGGTAACTTCAATGAGCGAAAGAAATATGCAGACGCAATTAAGTATTTTAATAAAGCAAAGCAATTAGCAAAGCGCTTAAATGCTTTTAGAGATCAACGAGAGATTGAAGATGATGTTGTGAAAATATATATAGAGTTGAAGGATTATAAGAATGCTTTCTTTCATCATCAAGCATATTTTCAATTATATGATACCTTAAGGAAAATAGAAAACAGAGAAAGTGTTGCTAGAGAAAATATTAAGTTAATTAATGAAACACACGATGCACAATTGAATATCCTTAATGTAAAGAATGATGCGATTGAAAAAGAGAAGTCTCAGCAGCAGATTATCTTTGGTTTATCTGGTTTAGCTGCTATTCTTGTAATAGGCCTAATTATCAGAAATAATGCAATGCAACGTAAGTCCTTTAAGATTATTGAGCAACAGAAGGCAGAAGTAGAAATGCAAAAAAACATTGCTGAGAAGCAAAAAGAAGTAGTGGAGATTAAGAATGAAGAGATTCTTTCTTCAATTCAGTATGCCAAACGAATACAAACTGCGATTCTTCCTTCTCAGAAGAAACTAGATAATATTGGTTTGTCCAACTTTGTTGCATATCAGCCTAAAGATATCGTGTCTGGTGATTTTTATTGGTTCGAAAGGATTGGGACTAAACTTTATTTTACGGCTGCAGATTGCACTGGTCATGGTGTACCAGGAGCAATGGTAAGTGTAGTATGTTCTAATGCTTTAACAAAGGCTGTGAGAGAGTTAGGACTAGAAAAGCCACATGAGATTTTGGATAAAGTATCAGAGATCATAGAAGCCAATTTTGAAAATGCAGATGAGGACATCGCTGATGGAATGGATTTAGCCCTTTGTTGCTTAGATTTGGAGACTAAAATGTTGAGTTTCTCCGGTGCTAATAATCCACTTTATATCATTAGAAAAGGGGAGAAAGAGAACTCCACTTTAATCGAAAATGGTTATAGCTTATTAGAGTTAAAAGCTGACATTCAACCAATAGGTAAGTATTTTGATAGAAAGCCTTTTGTACAATCTGAAGTACAGATGCAAAGTGATGATGTGATTTATTCTTTTAGTGATGGTTTTGCCGATCAATTTGGAGGGCCAAAAGGTAAGAAATACAAATACAAGCCCTTTAAGAAGTTGCTTTTAAGTATTTCTAATACCAGTATGCAAGAGCAATCTAATCTTCTAATCGAAGATTTTAATGCATGGAAAGGAGCAGAAGAACAGGTTGATGATGTCTGTATTGTAGGTGTTAGGGTTTAAGATACTTGATGCTATCTAAATACTACCACCGAGACACATGTGGTATCTATTTAAGCTATAATGAGAGGTGTGATCTATCAAGAAATAATCTCGGAAGATCGTTTAATAGGAAGGGATTTATCTTTCTTAGGACTGGGATTATTTGTCTTTGATGTAGACGGAATAACAACAGATTATAGATCTAAGCTTGAAATAATTGATTAGTATAGCTAACTTGTTTAATAACAAGTCGTATTAGATAAGCTAAAGATGACCTTTATTAAACAATTACTATGTATAGTGTTCCTATTGTTTGTAACCAATTTGGATGCAAAACTAAGTAGACGTGTTTATATTGATAGTCTTAAACAATCCCTTAATCAAACTAGTGACCAACAACAATTAGCTAAGATCAGTATTGATTTAGCTAAGAACTATCGTCAATTAAGTAAGGATACTGCATTGTTATATGCTGATGCATCTATTGGATATGCTAATGGTTTAAAAGATAAATATGACCTTACTTATGGCTTAATGGTTAAAGGTTTAATCTTAAGAAAGAAAGGAGATTTAGATGCTTCTGTTGAGTTCTTAAACAAAGCATTAAATGAAGCAAAGTTAGATCAGAATGAAATTCTAATTGCAAAGATTTATAATAATCTAGGTCTTACCTATAAGCAACAGAACAAGAAGATAGAAGCTAGATTTGCTTATCAACTAGCTTTAGGATTAAAGCAAAAATTGAATCAAATAAAAGACCTTCCAACTACCTATGATAACATCGCACAATTAAATTTAGAAATCGGTAAAAGTGAAGAAGCTTTAGATGGCTTCTTAAAAGCTTTAGATATTAGAAGAGAGATTGGAGACTCTTTGCAAATCGTTAAGTCTTATGTAAATCTTGGTCATTTCTACAAGGAGAGAGTATATATAGATGAGTCTTTAAAGTACTATCAAGACGCATTAAGGATTAATAAGAAGTTAGGTAGATATAATGCTTTAATTACTGTTTACAAAGCTATTGCCGCAACCTATAGGGTTAAAGGCTCTGTCGATAAAAATAGATCTAATCTATTTCAGTCTTTAAAAATGAATAAGCTAGCATTGAAGTATGCTTATCAAACCAAAGATAAATTGGAAGTGTCTTCAGCATTAGTGAGAATAGGAGAGATTTACACGCATTTAGATTCTTTTGCAAAGGCTCAAGAGTATTTAGACCAAGGGATGGAATTAAGTAAAGATGGTGGAAAGTTGTCCACTGTATATGAGGGCTTAATTTCATTATCTAGAAATTACAGAGCAAAAGGGGATGCAGTAAAAGCTGTTTTGTATGCTGCTAAAGCACTAGATTATGGTATTAAACGAAATGATCTTGGAGATATTAGAAATGCATATTTAGCGCTGTCTAATGCTTATTATGATGAACGTAATTTTAAAAAAGCTTATGATTTTCAAAAGAAGTATACAGCCCTAAATGATTCATTAAATAATATAGAGAATGCTACACGTTTAGCAGAGAAAAGAGCTTTGTTCGATTTTGAACAACAGGAAAAGGATATCCTTAATCTAGAGAAGGAGAATGATCTTATAGAAGAACAAGCAGCTTTAGAGCGATACCTGCTATTATTATTCTTATTAGCCATTGCTGTTGTAGTATTAATCATGTATAGATCTGCGATAGCCAGAAAGCGAGGTTATGAAATAGTTAAAAGGCAAAAAGCAGAAGTAGAAAAACAAAGAGATAAGGTAAAAGAGAAATCAGAAGAACTGCAATTATCTTATCATACCATTGAAAACTTAAGTCTAATAGGTAAAGAAGTTATTTCTAATCTTAATATTGAGGATATTAATACAAGTGTTTATAAGCATTTAAAAGAACTGATGGATCTTGACGTATTTGGTATTGATATTTACGATCCGGAGAAGAATAAATTAGTGACTAAAGGGATGTTAGAAAATGGTAACGTCTTAGCAGATCATGAAACAGTAATTAGCAATGAAGGATTAGCAGGGATTTGTTTTCTTAAGTCAGAAGAGATTCATATTAATCATTACGATAAAGAATATCAGAATTATATAAAAGAAAGAAGGATTGTTAAGGGAGATAAAATGGAATCGGTTGTATATATTCCATTAGTTCATCATGGAGAGTGTATAGGTGTATTAACGGTTCAGCATTCAGAACCCAATGCTTTTAATGGCAATCATTTAAATATTATCAGAAACATCGCCAACTATTCTGCCATTGCTATTGATAATTCGAAGAAGTACGATATGCTTAATGCTCAAAAAGATCAGATTGCAGCGCAAAGTCATGAGGTACAAGAGAGTATTAGATATGCGCAGAATATACAGCAGTCACTATTACCAAGTGCTTCATTTATGAAGGATATGCTGAAGGAACATTTTATTATGTACCAGCCATGTCATATTGTAAGTGGAGATTTTTATTGGGCGCATCAATTAGAAGATGGAAGAAAGTTAATTATTGCTGCAGATTGTACAGGGCACGGAGTACCTGGTGCGATGTTATCCATGATTGCAATTTCTCAATTGAATGAGATTGTGTTTAATAACAAAGTAACTGATCCTGGTAGAATTTTAGATGAGTTAAGGTTAATGATTATCTCTTCCATGAAGACACAAGAAAAACAAAGAGACGATAGTTTAGACGCAACAGTTATTTGTTTGGATGAAGCCAATAAGAAGATCAAAGTTAGCGGGGCCTTTAACAGAATGATGCATATGACCTCTGCTGAGGATATTGTAGAATATGACTGTAATAGGCAGCCAGTGGGTAATTATCCTATCATGGAACCTTTCGAAACCAGGACGGTTGAATACAATGAGAATGATGTTATCTATATTATGAGTGATGGATATTATGATCAAATTGGTGGAGAAAGAATGAAGAAGTTTGGGGCTAAAAGAATGAAGAATACCTTATTAAAAATGTACGATATGCCTATGGAAGGGCAGCATCAACAATTAACGGATATCATGCAAGAATGGGAAAAGGATATGTTCCAATTGGATGATAGATGTATAATTGGAATTCGTTTATAACTCTCATTATCTTTGCAACATGTCACCTACTAAAAAAGACTTATTAAGTATTCACTTAGCCGTATTGTTATTCGGTTTTGCAGGTTTATTTGGTAAATGGATTGTATTGCCTGCCACCATTATTGTTCTAGGTCGGGTATTATTTGCATCTGGATTTCTAGCATTTCTTATTAAAGCCAAAAAAGAAAGACTATTATTAAAAACAGCTGCATATCCTAAGTTTATATTGCTGGGTGCTGTATTGGCTTTACATTGGGTGAGTTTCTTTCAGTCCATTCAAGTATCAACGGTAGCCATAGGTCTATTGTCTTTTTCTACCTTTCCAATATTTACGACATTTTTAGAGCCAATATTTCTAAAGTCTAAATTGAAATTGAAAGATGTCTTATTGTCATTATTCGCTTTTATAGGTCTTTCTATTATTGTACCAGAATTTAGTTTAGATAATACAGCTACAATCGGGATAATTTGGGGCGTTATCTCAGGTTTAACCTTTGCTATCTTATCCATACTAAATAAGAAATACGTGAGTGACTATTCTAGTAAAGAAGTAGCATTTCAGCAAGATACGTTTGCTATGCTATTCTTACTTCCTTTTTTATGGACAGAAACCTATGAGTTAGATATTTATAATATTGGATTACTAATCGTTTTAGGAGTAGTATTTACAGCGATTGCACATACCTTGTTTATCTCTGGTATGAAAACAGTGAAAGCCACTACAGCTAGTGTAATAGCAAGCTTAGAACCTGTTTATGGTATTTTGTTCGCCTTCTTCTTATTACAAGAAGTGCCTAGCATTAAAGAATTAATAGGTGGTGTTATTATCCTAGTAGTATGTTATTTCGCTTCAGTAAAACAGGATTAAGAAACTAAATTAGCTGCTTTCTTATCTAAATACATTTGTCTTATCATTCCATCAGCTAAACCAATTTTAGGAATGTGTATTTCCTCAATATCAGTATTTTTCATAATAGACGTATAGATATCAATAGCATGTGTAATTACATCAGAACGGTCTGGCTTTAATCTATACTTAATGATACGTTCATCATTAGTCATATCTTCTAGTTTTTCTTGTAAGTGAAGAATGTCCTTTAAATAAAAGAAATGATTAGAATGCTCTTTAT
>JBELBA010000080.1:0-9780 GCA_042095635.1 Chitinophagales bacterium | reverse complement strand
TGGTAGTATCAAAACCTGATTCAGTCCAATCATTGCCATTACCAGACTCATCATTAGCATCTCCATCAAAACCCCAATATCCAACTAGGCTATCTGTTGGTAGATAATCTGGTAAATCTTGTGCAGTAGAACTAAACATTAATCCTAATACTGCCATTAAAATTGTAATTTTTCTCATATGCTTATTTAGTTGATGAAGAGATTTATACGTAATAAAACTACACATGTTTTGGATTGAGCCCATGTTTTTTTTAGCACACCATACATTTGATGTACACCCCTATCAGCACTCTGTACATTGTGCTAAACCTGAGATATGGAACAAAAAAAGCCCTCCATTACTGGAAGGCTTCTTGTTGTGTGACTCAGTAGGGATTCGAACCCTAGACCCTCTCCTTAAAAGGGAGATGCTCTACCAACTGAGCTACTGAATCAAACAATACCGCGATTGCGGCTACAAATATATAAACTACCTTCTATTTTACAAACTCTGCCCAAATTATTTTCATAATATTTCTATCGTATTTTATAACTGCTTAATTTTAAAGACTTTATAAACAGGATTTTTTTTAGCCTAATTTCTCTTTAACGTGCATCCTATATTCTGTTTTAAAACCAACATGTACCAAAAACTAAAAAACTTCTATTTACTTTTGTTCTATGCAAGAATTGAAATCACAAATAGAACAAATCTGGGAAAACAGAGATCTATTAAAAAAGGATGCTTCACAAGCTGTTATTAGAGAGGTAATAGAATTAATAGATCAAGGTCAATTAAGAACTGCCGAACCTACAGCTAATGGATGGCAGGTAAACGAATGGGTAAAGAAGGCGGTTGTAATGTACTTCCCTATTCAAAGAATGGAAACCATTGAAGTTGGTCCTTTCGAATTTCATGATAAGATTGCTTTAAAGAAAAACTATGCTGAGAAAAACGTAAGAGTGGTTCCTCATGCTATCGCTAGATATGGATCTTTTGTTGCGCCAGGTGTAATTATGATGCCTTCTTATGTAAACATTGGTGCTTATGTAGACGAAGGCACTATGGTAGACACTTGGGCTACAGTTGGTTCTTGTGCTCAGATTGGTAAAAATGTTCATCTTTCTGGTGGTGTAGGTATTGGAGGTGTATTAGAGCCTTTACAAGCCGCTCCTGTAATCATTGAGGATAATTGCTTTATTGGATCTAGATGTATTGTTGTAGAAGGTGTTAAAGTTGAAACCGAAGCTGTACTAGGAGCTAATGTTGTATTAACGATGTCCACGAAGATTATTGATGTTACTGGAGACGAGCCTATAGAAACGAAAGGTATTGTACCTGCAAGGTCTGTAGTTATCCCTGGTTCTTATACCAAAAAGTTTGCTGCTGGCGAGTATCAAGTACCATGCGCTTTAATCATAGGTAAGCGAAAAGAAAGTACTGATAAGAAAACAACATTAAATGATGCACTGAGAGATCATTCAGTTGCAGTATAAATAAAAAAAGGCTTCACAGTGTGAAGCCTTTTTCTTTTGTTTTAGGCTAGTTTAATTCATTAATTCAAAACTAGGATCAATAACAATTGGATAAGATCTAAAATCGTCTTTTAGCCATTTCATATCCATTGTCATTTGTAATACGAATCCACCATCTGTTTGCTCTAAAGTATATGCTCCATCTTCGTAATTACCTAAGGCATCTTCAGCTCTTGGCACAGGATACATCATTACAAAGTTTTGATCTGTGTCGAAGATTTTAACTTCATTATCCGTTAAGTCAGCTTTCCATCCAGCAGGCAATTTAACATGCTCTACAAAAACGAAATCTTCTGCTTCGTTCGGAATAGCTTGGAAAGTTCTTGGATCCGTAATTACGATATCCATATTTCTAACGTCATCCTCTTGCGTATATCTAATATCTGTATGAGGATATACATTACTATAGGTTAAAGTATTCTCTTCGCTTAAACCTTTACGAGTAACTAACTTTTTAAAATCATTTACCTCATTATTAGCAGTCCATCCAAATCCAGATTTGTGTAACTCAGTAATAAATCCTTTGTGAATTGTTTTAACATTTGATGACGCTGCAACCACTTTTCTAGTTACCTCATCTACTGATGTTAATTTTAAAGTATGCGCTTTTCTTTCTTGCGCATAAACTGGATATTCATTTAAAGCATAAAACTCAACTTGTGCATCGACAATTTCCTGCACCCTTGCACCTCCATCATTCTTTAAGGCTATGACATGGTTGTCATTAATAGTGTAAGGATTTTGCTCACTTTCCGCTAAAATTCGGTCAATTTGCGCTTGATGTTCGTTATCTAAGTTATATAGTGATCCCACTTGAAAACTAAAGAATACTACTGTTAGTGCTATTAAACTTCTTACTAGCAATCTTTCAGACTTTTTCATCTTAATTTTTTTAATTTTGTTTCCCGGCGCTCCCACTACAATTAAATTACAGCAAGGCCTTATTGTACGGGTTAATATTATATTTGGTTACATACAAGACTACAATGAAAAAAGATTGGATAAAACACAGCCTCGAACATATTAATAAAGGAGACATCATTCTTCATCCTGCAGACACTGTTTGGAGTCTTGCTTGTGATCCTTTCGATTTTAACGCTATTCAACAGCTATTTAGTATAAAACAAAGAGATACTGCTAAAAGTTTTATTCTATTGGTATCGGATATAGAAATGCTTAAAACCTATGTTAAATGTTCTGATGATGTCTTAGATAAAATTCAATCCTACATTAAGCCAACTACTATTATATACAAGGAAACGAAGCAGTTACCAGACCATTTATTAAGAAAAGAAGACAAAAGTATTGCTATTAGATTAGTGCAAAAAGATTGTTTTGTTAAAGATTTAATTACTACTTGGGGTAAACCATTAATTTCTACTTCTGTAAATATTACCGGAGAAACTGCACCAAACGAACTATCTCAAATAGATGAGACTATTTTGAAAGGTGTAGATTACATCGTAGATTTACAATCGGAAATTGAAGTAGATGCTGTTCCTTCAAGTATATTAAAACTAATCGACAGCAACACTTTCGAAATAATCAGAGCTTAATGGCAACTAACCTTAAAAACAAACTTCAACACGAAATCTTTGAGAAAGTAGCAGAAGCTGCTAAAAACCTATCATTAGAATCTTATGTTGTAGGAGGTTATGTTAGAGATTTAATATTAAAAAGATCTTCTAAAGATATAGATTTTGTATGTGTTGGAAGTGGTATAGAATTAGCTAAAGAGACGGCAAGAATTATCAATCCAAAAATCAAAGTAAGTTATTTCAAGAACTTTGGAACTGCGCACTTTAGATGGAATGATTGGGATTTTGAATTCGTTGGTGCTAGAAAAGAATCCTACCAAAGAGATTCTAGAAACCCAATAGTGGAAGAAGGTACGATTAACGATGACCAGAATAGAAGAGATTTTACCATCAATGCAATGGCTATATCTCTTAATGAGAACAACTACGGTGCATTAATAGATCCTTTTGATGGCGTTGCAGATATGCAAGATAAAATCATCAAAACACCGCTAGCACCTGATCAAACCTTTAGTGATGACCCATTAAGAATGATGAGAGCGATTCGGTTTGCATCACAATTAAATTTCCAAATTGATCTAAACACTTTTAAATCAATTAGAAGAAATAAGGATAGAATTAAAATCATTTCTCAAGAAAGGATTACAGATGAATTGAATAAAATCATTTTATCTAAAACACCTTCTATTGGTTTCGAAATCTTATTCGATACAGGTTTATTAGCAATCATCTTCCCTGAAATGCACAAATTACAAGGCATTGAAGACATTCAAGGAAAAAGACATAAAGATAACTTCTATCATACATTAGAAGTACTAAATAATACTGCAGCTAAATCTGATGACCTTTGGTTAAGATGGGCAGCAATATTGCACGATATTGCAAAGCCTCCAACAAAGAAGTTTGATAAGAATAAAGGTTGGACCTTCCATGGCCATGAAGTATTAGGATCTAAATGGGTTCCAAAGCTTTTTAAACGAATGAAATTACCTTTAGATGGCAAAATGAAGTTTGTTAAAAAGCTAGTATTCTTGCATCTTAGACCTATTGCTTTAGCTAAATCTATAGTCACTGATGCAGGTATTAGAAGACTATTATTTGAAGCAGGAGAAGACTTAGAATCTTTATTGATTTTATGTAGAGCAGATATCACCTCTAAAAACGAAGCAAAAAAGCAGAAGTATTTAAACAACTTCGACTTGGTAGAAAAGCGATGTAAAGAAGTGGAAGAAAAAGATAAGCTTCGTAATTGGCAACCACCTATCACTGGTGAAATAATCATGAAGACTTTTAATATCGCTCCATGCCGAGCTATTGGTAACATTAAGAATACCATTAGAGAAGCTATCCTAGAAGGTGATATTGCTAACAATTATGATGCTGCTTACGAATTAATGTTAGCCGAAGGAAAGAAATTGGGATACGAAGCGAAATGAAAAAACTCATTTGCATAGTAGGACCTACTGCTTCTGGTAAAACCAAAGTAGCTATTGATATAGCTAATCACTACAATACTTGTATTATCAATTTCGATTCTAGGCAGTTTTATCAAGAGACCAGTATTGGTACTGCTAAGCCCACTCCAGAAGAACTTGCTGCTGCACCACATCATTTTGTAGATTGTAGATCGATCTCAGCGGATTATAATGCGGGGCAATTTGAAAGAGATGCTATTGCATTGTTACAAGAGCAATACAAAACTAATGATATTGTTGTATGTGTCGGTGGCTCTGGCTTTTACCTTAGCACCCTACTCTATGGTTTAAATGAAATGCCATCTATTGATCTTAAAGTAAGGACTGAACTAAATGAGCTATTTAAAAAAGAAGGTTTAGCAGCTATACAAGCTTTATTGAAAGAGAAAGACCCTGCGCATTATGAAGTCGTTGATCATCATAATCATACTAGAATGATTAGGGCATTAGAAGTATGTATTAGCGCTGGCAAACCCTACACTTCGTTTAAAGTTAAAAAAACTGCTAAAAGAGTATTTGAACCTATCATTATTGGAATGGATTGGGAAAGAGAAAAACTATATGAAAGGATCAACTCAAGAGTAGACTTAATGATGGATCTAGGTTTATTAGATGAAGTTAAAAGTCTATATCAGCAGAAGCACCTCAACGCTCTGCATACCGTTGGATACACAGAATTATTTCAACATTTAGATCAAGAAACTACACTAGAAGAAGCAGTAGAATTGATAAAACGAAACACCAGACGTTACGCCAAGAAACAAGTTACTTGGTTTAATAATCAAATTAAGACCAATTGGATTTCTCCAAATGCACTAGACAAGATGATCGATTTGATTGAAAATAATTAAACATTTTTGGGCAAATAGTAGTATTTTCGTCTTCTGAACTAATTACAACAACTTATGTCACACGTACTTGAATCAAAACAAGTTAAAAGAGTTACTGTTAATACCCTTCAGCAAATGAAGCAAACAGGAGAAAAGATATCAATGCTAACTGCATATGATTTTACAATGGCCAGCATATTAGATGAAGCGGGTATAGATGTAATGTTAGTTGGAGATTCTGCTTCTAATGTTATTGCAGGACATGAAACTACTTTACCTATTACTTTAGATCAACTCATCTACCACACTTCATGTGTGGTAAGAGGAATCAGCAGGTCAATGGTAGTTGCAGATTTACCTTTTGGTTCTTACCAATCTAATTCTAAAGAGGCTTTAAACTCTGCCATTAGAATGATGAAAGAATCTGGAGCACATGCTGTAAAACTAGAAGGTGGAGCTGAGGTTGTAGAATCTGTAGAACGAATTGTTAAAGCTGGTATTCCGGTAATGGGACATCTAGGATTAACACCTCAATCTATTAATCAGTTTGGTACTTATTCTGTAAGAGCTAAAGAAGATGCAGAAGCTGAAAAGTTAATTGCAGATGCTAAAGCCTTACAAGATGCTGGATGTTTTGCAATAGTATTTGAAAAAATACCTGCAGAATTAGCAGCAGAAGTTTCCGCTATTTTATCTATTCCTACTATTGGAATTGGTGCAGGTGGCGGAACTGATGGACAAGTTTTAGTAATTCATGATTTATTAGGAATGACTAAATCATTTAATCCAAGATTTTTAAGAAGATACAGGGACTTATTTTCTGAAATTAAGGGTGCTGTATCTGAATATGTTACAGATGTAAAGTCGAAAGACTTCCCTAATGAAGGAGAACAATATTAATAACAAATAATATAAACTAATACGATATGAATAACATTGCAGTAATAGGAGCAGGAACAATGGGAAATGGAATTGCTCACGTTTTCGCTCAAAGCGGATATAAAGTAAACTTAATTGATATCTCTGAAGCGGCTTTAGAAAAAGCTGTAGCTACTATATCTAAGAACTTAGATAGAATGGTAAAGAAAGAGAAAATTAGTGAAGCAGATAAAGTAGCCACATTGGCTAACCTAAATACAACTACTTCTATTGAGACAGGAGTAAGTGATAGAGATTTAGTTGTTGAAGCTGCTACAGAAAATGAAGATTTAAAATTAAAGATCTTCAAAACAATGGATGACAATGCACCAGAAGGATGTATCCTAGCTACTAATACTTCTTCTATTTCCATTACTAAAATAGCTGCAGTAACTAGCAGACCAGAATTAGTAATTGGTATGCACTTCATGAATCCAGTACCAGTAATGAAATTAGTTGAAATCATTAGAGGTTATAACACTACTGATGAAGTGACTAAGATCATCATGGACCTTTCAAAAGATTTAAAGAAAGTACCTGTTGAAGTAAATGACTATCCTGGTTTTGTTGCTAACAGAATTTTAATGCCAATGATCAATGAAGCAATCATTACCTTAAATGAAGGTGTTGCTGGGGTTGAAGAAATTGATACAGTTATGAAATTAGGAATGGCGCATCCAATGGGACCATTGCAATTAGCCGACTTTATAGGATTAGATGTTTGCTTAGCGATTATGAAGGTACTTTATGAAGGTTTAGGTAACGATAAATACGCACCATGCCCATTATTAGTAAATATGGTAGCTGCAGGTAAAAGAGGAGTTAAATCTGGAGAAGGATTCTATTCTTGGACGCACGGAACTAAAGAATTAGTTATAGCGGATACTTTCAAAAAAAAAGTTAATGAATTAGTGTAAATCACTAATTAATAAATATTAGAAAGCCTCGACATTTGTTGGGGCTTTTTTATATCTCTGAGCTTCACATTTAACATTCCCTTAATTAAACTTAACACTAAATACCTAGAGTCTTAATTCAACAATAATATTAAAACGCCATAAAGAAAGCTCTAAGTAACATTCATAAAGTAAATTTGAGAAAATTTCCCTTATGAAAGATTATAAAAGACTCAGGAAGCCAATTATATTTATTGGATGTGGTAGAACAGGAACAACGATTATTTCAGAAATCGTAATGAGACACAAGAATTTAGCGTTCCCTTCTAACTATCAAAGCCTATTTCCAAAACAACCTTATGTAAATCTTATCAGATTAATTTTTGATAACCCATTATGGAGAATAGTAGGTCAGAAGAAGCAATTAAATAAAGTTTTTTTTCTAAACAAATTCTTCTTTAATCCGGATGAAGCCTATCCTATGTGGGATCATATTACAGGTAAAGACACTGATTTTTCTAGATCTTTTCTGCACAATAAAGTAGCTACTAAAAAAGATATTAAATGCATTAGAAATTATTTTAACCAACTAGTTAAACTGCAAGGAAAGAAAAGATTAGCATTAAAAATCACGGGACCAAGTAGAATAAAATATATCCAAAGCATATTTCCTGATGCTCAATTTATCTATCTTCAAAGAGACAAAATAGCTACTATTCACTCCTTTTTAAAAGTTGATTTCTGGAAATCTAGAGGAATGAAACAATTATGGTGGAAAGGCGCTTACACTGAAGAAGAAGAAATATGGGCTGAACAAAACAAACACACCCCACTGGCAATTACAGCATTACAGGTTAAGAAACTTGTAGATATCAGTAAACAAGAGTTAAGCAATGCTCCTCATATTTCGATTAACTATGAAGCTTTTGTAGAAAACCCTGCATTAGAAATTTTAAAGATATTAGAATTTACTAAACTCAATGATTATTATTTCGAGTGTATCAATTATTTAAATAAGGTAAATATTATCAATCGAAACAAACTTCCTCAAGAATACTTTTCTGGCTATGAATTAGAATTTATTTATAAAATATTTGCTAATAAACTTCCATCAATTAAGAAAGAAAAAAATGATGCGGATTCTATGAATGAAAATTTAGATAATAATTACGCTGTAACTTATAACCAACATGAATTAATCCTTAATTTTTAAATCAACTATAAACTTTCTATCGGAAAATCTAACTCTAGTTGTCTGTATATAAAATCCTCTATATTATTATCTAGATTACTAATGGTAACACCTAATAAACGAACGGGTTTTTCAATTGGTACTTCTTTTATAAGCGATTGCGCCAATGACTGAATTGCAGCAAGACTATCGAAATAATGCTCTTCCGTCTTAGATCTAGTATGCATTTCGAAATCATTATACTTCAGCTTAACGGTAATCGTTTTTCCCTTTGCATCTAGCTTTTGTAACCTTTCTGCTGTTGTCTTTGCAATAATATCTATGATCTCTAAGATGTCATCTAATTCAGACTTATCATCCATAAAAGTCCTTTCGGATCCTACAGATTTTCTTATTCTTTCTGCTTTTACAATATCACTACTTTTTGCGCTAACAATATTAAAGTAATGCTGCCCTGCTTTACCGAATTTATGAGCTAACTCTAACTTAGTAAAAGGAAATAGATCTCTCCCATAATTAATCTTCATCCTAGCCATTTTCTCGGCTGTTTTCTTACCAATACCATAAAAGCTTCCAATTGGTAATTCAGCAATTACATCTTCGGCATCATCTGGTGTAATTATAAAAAGGCCATCTGGTTTATTGACATCGGAGGCAGTCTTTGCTAAAAACTTATTAAAAGAGACACCAGCAGAAGCTGTTAACCCTACTTGCTCTTTAATCTTGGCTCTTATTTCCATTGCCACTTTCGTTGCTTTTTCAATTCCGAACTTATTATCTGTAACATCTAAATAAGCCTCATCCAAACTAAGTGGCTCAACGATATCTGTATAAGATCTAAAGATGGCCATCACCTGTTTAGAGATTTCCTTATATCTTTCAAACCTTGGTTTTACAAATATCAAATGCGGACATTTCCTGTAAGCCAACATAGATGGCATTGCAGATTTAACACCATACTTTCTGGCTTCATAACTAGCTGCAGCAACTACACCTCTTTCTCTGCCACCTCCCACTGCAATTGGTTTTCCTTTAAGACTTGGGTCATCCATTTGCTCTACAGAAGCATAAAATGCATCCATATCCACATGAATAATTTTCTTATAGTCTTTTTCATTAAAAGCCATATTCTAATTTACAATAATATCTATTCATCTGTTTATTTCGTAGTTACTGCATCATGTTTAGATCGATATCATACCTACTAGTTTTAACATTGCTTTATGGCTGTGGAGCGAACACTTATATTAAGGATAAACATAAAGCAACTTTTAGTGAATTTCAGATTAAACCAATAAGCTTTGGAGAATTTGAAATACAACCTATGGAACGGGAAGCTATGGAAAACCCTCCTAAAGGCTATCAATTATTTGGAGAAACTTATAAATTAATAGAAAACAACCGTAATAACTTCGT
>JBELBA010000079.1:0-9749 GCA_042095635.1 Chitinophagales bacterium | reverse complement strand
AGGAATACATGTTATTATAGAAGTCAAGGACAATGGAGTAGGGATTGCAGCGGATGTAAAGGATAATATTTTTACTCCTAACTTCTCTACTAAGTCTTCTGGGATGGGAATAGGATTAGCGATGTGCAAGCGTATTATTGAAGGTTTTAAGGGGGAAGTGAGCTTTGAGAGTATTATAAATGAAGGAACAACCTTTTATATTAAACTTCCTCAGCTTTAATGAAAAGATAACTAGTTAGAATAGATGGATTATTGTATTTTTGCTCATCTATTTAATAACAACAAATAAAGGTATATGAAGTTTTTTATCGACACAGCTAATCTAGAGCAAATCAAAGAAGTAAATGATTTAGGAATTTTAGATGGTGTAACAACTAATCCATCTTTAATGGCTAAAGAAGGAATTACAGGAACAGAGAAAGTAATGGCTCATTATAAAGCGATTTGTGATATCGTTAATGGTGATGTTAGTGCAGAGGTAATTTCAACTGACTTTGAAGGAATGGTTGAAGAAGGTGAAAAATTAGCGGCTATCGATCCTAAGATTGTAGTTAAAGTGCCATGTATCGCTGCTGGTATTAAAGCGATTAAACATTTCTCTTCTAGAGGAATTAAAACAAACTGTACATTAGTATTTAACGCTGGACAAGCTATTTTAGCTGGTAAAGCTGGAGCTACTTATTTATCTCCATTTATTGGAAGATTAGATGATATTAATTTTGATGGAATGCAATTAATTCAACAAATCGTTCAGATCTATGCTGTTCATCAAATGCCTACACAAGTTTTAGCTGCTTCTATTAGGAATCCATTACACATTGTTAAGTGTGCAGAATCTGGTGCTGATGTTGTTACTTGTCCTGCTGAGCCAATTATGGGGTTATTAAATCACCCATTAACGGATAGTGGTTTAGCTAAGTTTTTAGCAGACCATGCTAAAGCTGAAGCTGCTAACGCTTAAGAGTTAAAAGCGATCATAGAGCTTGTCGAGATGTCATAATAAATAAAAAGCCTTCCAATATTGGAAGGCTTTTTTTATTGTATCAATTTACAATGCTTTCTCATAAAGACTATTGAGTGATGAAGGCATTTGCTTAGTACCAACCTTTTCAAAACCAAGATTCTCATAGTATTTACAAAGTTTGGTATTACTAGTTACAGCATCCAATCTGAGAAACTGACATTGATTTTTAATCGCTTGTTTTTCAATTTGATTAATGACTTTAGATCCATAGCCTTGACCGTTGTATTCTTCTAGTATAACCAGAGAGTGAATGTAAATCGCTTTATCATTTGTATTTCCCCAATAGATTATGTCTTGGTTTAATATTCTGACCATTCCTATCTTTTCTTCGTTTTCATTGGCTATAAAGAAGAATTCCTTGTTTTTGATACCATCATCCATCCAATTAATTTTCTCTAATGGAGGATTCTTCCAATACTGCCAATGATCAATATTCATCTGATCGATCTTCTCAGCAGCCTTTCTAAAGAGCATTAATACCTGTTCTCTGTCTTTGGAATCTATTTGATGGAAGGTGATGGACATTAGTGTATATTTAAGAAACTTATTATTTAATAGTTTTGAATAAAAAAAGCCCCGATCAATGATCGAGGCTTTCGGTTATTATGTGGTAAGAAAACTATGCTTTAATAGCAGCAGATTCCGCCATTTCAACTTGTTTCTTTTCAGCGTCTTTCTTTAGATCTTCTTCTAAGTTACCACTGAAGTCTAGATCTATGATCATTGGTGTTGCAATGAAGATAGAAGAGTAAGTACCAGAAATAATTCCAATTAATAATGCAAACGCAAATCCTTGAATTTCACTACTACCAAAAACTAATAAGATAGCTACTACAATGAAAGTAGTAGTTGTCGTCATAACTGTTCTTGATAAAGTATTGTTTACAGCACTATTGATTATTTCAGAAGCTTTTTGTTTAGTTCCTCTATTGAAGTACTCTCTAATTCTATCGAAGATTACCACGGTATCGTTAATAGAGTATCCAATCACTGTAAGCAAGGCTGCAACAAATGCTTGAGATATTTCTAAATCGAATGGTAATAAACCTTTGAAAATAGAGAACATTGCTAATACTATTAATACATCATGGAAGATGGCGATAATTGCACCTAATCCAAATTGTAATTTAGAGAACCTCGCGAAGATGTATAAGAATACAACGATGATTCCGAAAATTGTAGATGTTCTAGAACTTCTTTGGAAGTCATCCGCTATAGAAGGACCAGCCTTTCTTTCAGATAAGAATGTAAATCCATTATCATCGCCGCCGAAAGCCATTAATGAAGCAGCTAATTTAGATTTAACCGTACTATCCGCTTCGTTATTGTTTTCTCCGTGTAAGAAGTTGGTCGTTACTTTAACTTTGTTATCTGCACCGAAAGATTTTACAATCACATCAGATCCAGAGAAATCATCATCTAAAGCATCTTTTAACTGATCAGTAGAAACAGACTGAGCAAACTCTATACCGTATTCTCTACCACCATTAAATTCTACACCTAACTCAAATCCTTTTGTGAACATAGAACCAACTCCTAATAAGATCACAATAGATGAAATGATATATGCTTTCTTTCTCATTCCAATAAAGTTCCAGTTAGCATTCGCTAAAATTCCTTTAGAGAAATTCGTTTCAAACTTAACTTCTTTATTCTTATCGATACTTCTTTGTAAGATCACTCTTGTTACTAATACTGCAGTGAAGAAAGAAGTAATAATACCGATAATTAATACTGTAGCGAATCCTTTAACCGGACCAGCACCGAAGTATGCTAATACAATACCTGTAAGTAGAGTAGTGATGTTGGCATCAATAATAGCAGAGTAAGAATTTTTAAATCCACTTGAGATAGCAGCTTTAAAGTCTAATCCTCTTCTAATCTCTTCTCTTATTCTTTCGAAGATAATTACATTAGCATCTACCGACATACCAATGGTTAATACTAAACCAGCCATACCAGGTAATGTTAATGTTGCGCCATAGCCGGCCAATATTCCTATTATAAAGAATAGGTTAAGGAATAATGCCATATCAGCAACAGAACCAGCTTTATGGTAATAGATTACCATAAACACTAAAACTAATAATAATCCAGCTATTAAGGCTTTTAATGAAGTTGAAACTGACTCAGCTCCTAAAGTAGGACCTACAACAGATTCTTCAATAATTTCTGGTTTAGCAGGTAACTTACCTGATTGTAAGATATTTGCAAAGTCCTTAGCAACTTTAGTTGTAAAACCTCCAGTGATAGAAGATCTACCATCTTTAATTTCAACATTTACAGTTGGTGCAGAAACGATTTGATTATCTAATACGATAGCAATCGCTTTGTTTCCTTCCCTAACCGCTTGCGCTGTCATTTTCTTCCAAACCTTTCTACCATAGTCATTCATACCCATAGAAACATCCGGCTTACCATACTCATCATATGATTGCTGTGCATCTACAACAGAGTTTCCATCTAATCTAGGTCCAGTAGACTTATACTTGATACCATATAAACCAACAACATTGTCTCCTGCTTCATTTAAAATCGTAGAAGACCATAATAATCTGCAGTCTTTAGGTAATTTATTCTTAACCTCTTTAGATTTTAACCAAACGTTAATTCTTGCAGTATCTACAACTTTAGCTCTACCAATTAAAGCAGTCCCACCTTGTTGGATAGGTGCCATATATTGGAAAATTAAAGTCTTAGGCTCTGCAGTCTCTAAATCGTTATCTAAACTTGTAGTATCACTTTCTAAATCTCCTAATAACTCATCCCCTTCAACAGCAGCTAATGGATCATCCCCTTCTGTTTCAACAGTAGCAACTTCATTAGCTGTTCCTTCAATCTCCTTTTTAGCTTCTTCTTTAGCGAATAACTCTTGGTCACCAGCAGCGATAGATCCTAATAATTGATTTCCAAAATAAGTTTCCCAAAACTCTAATTTTGCAGAAGACTGTAACCATCTCTTAATTTCATCTGGATTTTTAGCACCTGCTAATTCTACAGTTATACGCTCACTACCTGCAGCTCTGGTGATGTTTGGAGATTTTAATCCTAATCCATCAATCCTAGTTCTTAAAATATGTTCTGTATTTGCAATAACAGTTTCTACTTCATCAGCTAAATGACTTATTACTAATTCGTTAGTAGAAGTAGCATTGATCTTAGCGATGTTATTCTTGTTAGCAAATAAACCTGCTAAGTTCTTTCCAGGAGCAACTTCATTCCAAGCTTCCTCGAATAATGCGATATAATCAAGATCCGAAGATTCTTGTTTCTTATCAGCTAATTCAATCGCCCTCTTGAAATCAGGATCCTTTTTGCTGTTTGATAATGAATTTAAGATTCTCTTAATTGGAACCTCTAATGTTACACTTAATCCTCCTTGTAAATCCAATCCTAGATTAAGCTCTTTTTCTTTGATTTGGTTGTAGGTGTCTCCCATAAATCCAACCTCAATTTCTGCAACAGAATCTAAGTATTTGGCTTCAGCTTGTTCGATTAATAACCTATCAGCAGGACTAGCCTCATCATAAGTTTTATTCGTTTTAGCTTCGGCGTATACTCTAGCCTCTGATTCGATTTTGTCTGCTAGAAATGTGAACCTAAGTTCAAAAAAGGAGATTACAGCAATAATGACTGTTAGTCCTATGATCGTACCTCTACCTTGCATCTTTCGTAATAGTTTAAACTTTAAATATAATAAGAAGCAAATATATGTATTATTCGAATGATATTATAGGCTTTTGGATATAACTATTGTTGGATTAAAATAAATCCTTCCACAAGAAAATGTGGAGTTTAATAAATAAACCGAAATATAGATTAATTAGCTATTTCAGCTTTTCAAATAATGCAGAAATTATTGAATTTTTACAATCTGTCCATAGAGGAATTGTAATATATGGAAATAGGAATTTTCCTTAAATATCTGTTCTTCTCCATTTACAATATAAGATAGATGATAAGAAGAGCTTAAGCCTTTCCATGTGTATCCTTCTACCGGAGATATAAGGTCTTCAATAGTAAAGAACATATTGTCATAACCTAAGAAAGCAAACTTAGAAGGTTCGGTTCTATAGTTATAAATAAAGTTCTCTCTAAATCTTGCTACTTCAGGGTCTTTATAATTGACATAGTAAGTGCTTCCAAATATCACATTGAAGTTATTATAGAAGCTAATATCAATAGACTTGAAGTTTTCCCAGTTAGGTAATCCAATCACCGTAAAATGAATAGAGTCTTTGACTTTATCTAACTCTGAGAATACTTTGTAAACAAATGATTCATTAACACTATTAATAAATATGATTCTATGGTCTAATCTTCCAAGAATATAAATAATGGAGTCATCAATGACCTCAATGGTAGAAGAATCTAATATTTCTAAGATATAAGGTTTAGCACCTACTAATTTCTTAGCATTAGGAATAGAATTGAAATTGCTATTAAATTCTATAATTTTAGCATCATCAAAGTTTTGGCTAATAATTACTTTTTGCCTTAATGAATCATACTTGGTTAGTAAGAAATTAGAAATAGTATCATAATAACTAACTAAAGGAGCAGTAGACTTTCTATAAAATTCAGAACCTTTATTAATAGCATTCTTAGAAGGGGAGACGATATAGATATTATTCGTATCACAATAAGTCATCATCTTTTCAAAGTATTTGTCTAAAAGTGGACCAACAATGATGTCCATTTCTGACAATTTATTATCCTTCAATAAAGAGTCTATATTAAATGTGTCGATAGAAGAGTCAAAAATATACAAATGAATAAATGGGTATTTCTTCTGTAAAGAATCAAATGCCATATGCGCACCACAATAGAAATCAAAAGCACCATTGATTAGCTTATTAGTAATCAATAATGAATTTTCAAAACTCTCTTCAGAATATACACTGTCTACAAGCAGCGGCAAACATAGCCCGATATTAAGGACCTGATCGCTAGAATCGAAATAAATCGTATCATTGGTAGCTTCTTGTGGAACAACAAAAAATGGAACAGTATCTGCTTTAGTTAGAACATCAACAGTGTCCATTTTTGCAATAGCATCATTCAGCTTAAAAATTGCTCTTTGATCTACGATATGCTCTACTTGAGCATATGCACATGAAGTCCACAAGACTATTATTAATATGAATTTATTCCCATTCAATGGTTGCTGGTGGTTTAGAACTGATATCGTAAACAACTCTGTTTACACCGTTCACATTATTAATAATCTCGTTAGAGATATTAGCTAAGAAATCCATTGGTAATTGGCACCAGTCTGCAGTCATTCCATCTAAAGAACTTACTGCTCTTAATGCAACAACATATTCATAAGTTCTTTCATCACCCATTACTCCAACAGATTGAACCGGTAATAACATCACGCCAGCTTGCCAAACATCATCATAAAGATTATTTTTCTTTAATCCTTTGATAAAGATATCATCTGCTTCTTGTAAGATCCTAACTTTATCTCTAGTTAATAATCCTACAACTCTTATAGCTAAACCAGGTCCTGGGAAAGGATGTCTACTAATAATTTCATTAGGAATACCTAAAGCAGTACCAACTCTTCTAACTTCATCTTTGAATAATAAGTTTAAAGGTTCGCATAACTTTAATCCCATCTTCTCTGGGAGACCACCAACGTTATGATGAGATTTAATTACATGAGCTGGTCCATTAACATTTGCAGATTCTACAACATCAGGATAAATCGTTCCTTGACCTAACCATTTAGCATTATCTATCTTTTTTGCTTCTGCATCGAAAACTTCGATAAATACTCTTCCAATGATTTTTCTTTTTGTCTCTGGATCATCACATCCATCTAACTCACTTAAGAAAGCTTCACTAGCATTTACTCCAGTAACATTTAATCCAAGTGTTTTATATGATTCTAATACTTCTTCGTATTCATTTTTTCTTAGTAGACCATTGTCTACAAATATACAATGCAATCTATCTCCAATCGCTTTATGAATTAATCCTGCAGCAACAGAAGAATCAACTCCTCCAGATAAACCAAGTACAACATGGTCATCTCCTAATTGCGCTTTTAATTTTTCTACTGTAGAATCAATGAAAGAATCAGAAGTCCAAGCTTGAGTACTTTTACAAACCCCAACAATGAAATTTCTAATTAAATCTGAGCCAATTGTAGAGTGTGTTACTTCTGGGTGAAACTGAACGCCATATACAGGATGTTCTTTAGCAGTTCCATTATATTCGTAAGCAGCGACAGGAATACTATCAGTACTTGCAAGAATATTAAACGTATCTGGAATCTCTTTGATAGAATCACCATGAGACATCCATACCTGGCTACCTGTGTCTATTCCATTAAATAGGGGAGTATCACTAATCACTTTATCTAATAGCGCTCTTCCATATTCTCGCTTAGAAGATTTTTCAACACGACCTTTATTAAGATGTGCTATTAATTGAGCACCATAGCAAATTCCAAGAATAGGCGCATGCTGGCTTAATTTATCGACGTCTACAGTTGGGGCATTATCTTGTAAAACACTGCATGGACTACCAGATAATATAATTCCAATTACATCATCAGTAATTTCGGGAAGGTTGTTAAACGGATGAATCTCACAGTATGTATTCATTTCTCTAACTCTTCTTGCGATAAGCTGAGTTACTTGCGATCCAAAGTCAATGATTAATATTTTATCTTGCATGACGCAAAATTAAAGTATTACCTCTAAAAAATTAAGTGTTTCACTTTTCAATGAGTTTATGTGGAAAAGTTTATACAAAGTAGGAGAGCATGAGGTTTATTGTTTCTACATTTGTTAATGGTATTTTGTACTGATATGTTAATAGACTAGATCATGTATTTGGTCAAGTTACTTGGTATTTACAAATAACCTTTTATTTTTGCACCTTGATAAATTAGAAGAAGAAACTAATTTGAAATGATTGACGTAGAAAGAGGCAATACAGGCTTTAACATAAATTTGGTAAATATGAGGAAGTTAAGAGGCTTAATAGTGATTGCATTATTGAGTATTTCCTACATTGGTGTGGGTCAACAGAATGAAAGTTCTGCGATTGACCCTGATGCTTTTAATACTGATTTGTTTATATCACTATTAAAAGATCGTTTACATGAAGCAAGAGCTAAGCAGAACGCTGACTCTTTCGTCTATCATGAAATTATAATGCAAGCAGCACAGCATCAAGCTGACTGGATGGCGACTAATAAAAAGGAAGCTGTTGAGCAGATTGAGAATGCAAAAATGTTAAGCACTGCACTCAGAATTGCTTCTTTTGGAGGTACTGGAAGCGACAAGGTTGCTGAAAATGTTATTGGTGCTAAATATGCTAGAGGTAAAACGATGTTTACTTATAAAGTTTTATTAGATGAAATCTTTAAAAAATGGAATAAGAAGAAAGATATTATTGCGTCTTGGAAGCATTCTGCTTTCGTATACTCTGGTATAGGAGTTAACTTTGCAAAAGACCAAAAGAAAATCTTCATTTCTCATGTTATGACAGAAGGCGCATCAATCAACGCAGGAGTTGCACATAAAAAACAATTATCGGCACCTTTCTCTAAAAGTACGAAAGGGTTAAAGCCTGCTGATGAGGTTGCTTGTGAAGATGTAAAGACATTCAAATATTACAATCAGTTACAATCAGGACTATATGTTAAGAATGGTAAAGTATTCTTAAAGTATGGGGACATTAATCATGTAATGGATTTATTAACTGAACCTAAAGATGGTTTTGGTTTAGATTTCGTTCAGAGAGATCAATATCCATGTGATAAAGATAATATCTATGATAAAACATTAATGTCTAAGGGTATTATGATTAAACCTTTATATCAAAAGAAGATGTTCAAAAAGAACATGGGTGGTGATAATGGTTTAGATGTAATGGTTGGAAAGTATCCAAAGAAAATTACTGGTGAATACGAAATGAACTTATTAGTGATTAAGAATAAGTCGATTTGTAAAACAGTTAAAAGATCTTTCATAGAAATTAAAGAAGCAGAGACTACACAGAAAGTAGAAATTGCAATTGATACAATTCAAATCAAGATTGATACAGCTGTAACACCATCTCAACAGAGATATAAAGTTGGTTACGAGGATAAGACATTAAACTTCATTATTCCTTTCGAATACAGTAAGTATAAGTACAAGAAAGAAGATATGTCTCCATTTATTGAGGCTTTAGATGAACCACATTTCATTATTCATAAGATTACATTCTATGCACATTCTTCTTTAGAAGGTAAAGAATCAGTTAATGCTAGATTAAGAAAGCAAAGATCTGAATCTATTGTTAAGTCTATGGAGGCTTTCCAAAACAAGGACATTGAAGAGAAAATCATTTATGATGATTCTTGGAACATGTTTAAAAAGCAAGTTCAAGGAACAAAGTACGAGTATTTAGCTTCTAAAACAAAAGCTGAAGTTAAGGAAGTATTAGCAACTAACAGAAAAGCAAGAAGAGATTTAGAGCCTATCTTATCTGAAGAACGTTTCGCTAGAATTGTGATGTTTGTTACTGTAGATGATATTCAAGGAATGCAAGAAGAGAAGTACTTGAAGAAGAAAATCAACAAGGCTATCGAAGAAGATGACTTCGAGAAAGCATTAAAAGCGCAAAGATTCATTATAGAGAATGTATTAGAAGGAAAGTATGAGTACCAAACGATTTTAGATCAGGAGTTACCGTGGGAACCTGAATATGCTTCTTTAAT